>JBGQHD010000166.1:0-8336 GCA_041497795.1 Planctomycetia bacterium | reverse complement strand
GGCGGACACTCCTGTCCGCCGAGGGGACACTCCTGTTCGCCCAGGAAGTGACACTCCCGTCCGCCGACGGAAGGCCGTCGCTCCTGTCCGCCGACGGAAAGCCGTCGCCACGTGCTCCGTCGCTCTCTGTCGCAGGCGCGGACAAGAGTGTCCGCGTTACCAGCGGCCGACGATGACGTGGAACCCGGCTTCTTCCTGGGCAGAGGCCGTGCCCAGCTCCGTTTCCGCCGAACGCTCGACGATCGCCACGTAGCTGCGCGGCTCGGGCCGCCATTGTCATCCTGAGCGAAGCGAAGGATCTCGTCCGGCGCCGCGAAGATTCTTCGCTTCGCTCAGAATGACAAAGGCCTAGTGTCGCGACATTCCCCGTTCCAATTACGCCAGGATCGCCTTCACCGGCTTCTGCTCCTCCACGCCGGTCAGCCGCACGTCGAGGCCCTGGAACTTGTAGCTCAGGCGGCGGTGGTCGATGCCCAGGCAGTGCAGGATGGTGGCGTTGAGGTCGTGGATGTGCACCGGGTCTTTGACGATGTTGTAGGAGAAGTCGTCGGTCTCGCCGTGGACGACGCCCCCTTTCACGCCGCCGCCGGCCATCCAGACGGTGAAGCAGCGGGGGTGGTGGTCGCGGCCGTAGTTCTCGCGGGCCAGCGCCCCCTGGCAGTAGATCGTGCGGCCGAATTCGCCGCCCCAGACGACCAGCGTGTCGTCGAGCATGCCGCGCTGCTTGAGATCGGTGATCAGGGCATAGCAGGCCTGGTCCACGTCGCGGCACTGGTTCGGCAGGTCGCCGCCGACGTTGAAGTGCTGGTCCCAGCCACGATGAAATAGCTGAATGAACCGCACGTCGCGCTCGGCCAGCCGCCGGGCCAGCAGGCAGCAGGCGGCGAACGTGCCCGGCTTGTGCACGTCCGGCCCGTACATTTCCAGCACGTGCTTGGGCTCGCCGGAGAGGTCCATCAGCTCCGGCACCGAGCGCTGCATGCGGAAGGCCATCTCGTACTGGGCGATGCGGGCCTGCGTCTCGGGGTCGCCGACCTCGTCGAAGTGCTTCTGATTCAGCCGGCCCAGCGAATCGAGCATGCGGCGGCGCGTCTTTTCGTCCACGCCGTCGGGGTTCGAGAGGAACAGCACCGGATCGCCGCTGGACCGCAGGGCCACGCCCTGGTGCTTGCTGGGCAGGAAGCCGGTGCCCCACAGCCGGTTGAAGATGGCCTGGGCTTCCTTGCGGCCGGTCCACGAGGGCGTCATCACGACGAAGGCCGGCAGGTTCTGGTTCTCGGTCCCCAGCCCGTAGCTCAGCCAGGCCCCCATGCTCGGCCGGCCGGGGAGCTGATGCCCGGTGCAGATATAGGTGATCGCCGGGTCGTGATTGATGGCCTCGGTATGGACCGAGCGGACCAGGGCCAGGTCATCGACGACCCGGGCCGTCCAGGGCAATAGCTCGCTGACCCAGGTGCCGTTCTTGCCGTACTGGGCGAACTTGTATTTCGACGGCGCGATGGGGAACCGCGACTGGCCGCTGGTCATCGTGGTGAGCCGCTGGCCGGCGACCACGGACGTCGGCAGGTCCTTGTCGAACATCTCGGCCATCTTGGGCTTATAGTCCCACATATCCATCTGGGACGGCCCCTCGCTCATGAAGAGATAGATGGCCCGCTTGGCCTTAGGGGCAAAATGCGGCAAGCCGGGCAAGCCGCCGGTGGAGGAGAGCGATGCGAGCGGCGAGTTGTCGTTCGCCTTTGCCATCCGCTGCGGCATCAGCGACGCCAGAGCGGCTGTGCCGAGGCCGAGGGCGCCGCGGGCGAAGAAGTGGCGACGAGTCAGGGCTTGGAGGTGTTCACGAATAGGGGTGATCGTCGTCATCGTTTTCGCTCCGTAATGTTTGGCGTGTCGTTTGCCTTCGCTCGTTCCCACGCCTTGATCGCTTGCTTCAATGGGGCCAAGCGTAAGTGTTTGCCTCTGTGACTGTAAAAGTGCACTTCCTTGCCCTCATCAAGCCACTCGGCCTTCGGATCGTCCACGACATAACGACGGTTTGTGTGCCCACAAAGTCGGCTTCGAGCGTTGGTTCGCCGTCTTCCAAGAGCATTTCGATGACTTCACGAAGGTTCTTATTCAGGCCATCTGAACCCCGTTGGTTTGCTGCTGGGCGATCACGTCGCGCAAGGGACGATTCAATGACAGCTTGCCGAGGTGAACCTTGATGATGATCTCCCACACGCTGACGACGCTCAGCAGAAGCGTATTCGCAGGGTCACGGATGAACGCAAGCGCTGTTGGCGATAACTTCGTGGAAGATGCATCCCACCACATAAACGTGTGCGTGTCCAACAAGCCTTTCATGGCGCCTCGACCCATTCATCTTCGGACAGCGGAGCATCGAAGTCGTCGGCCAGGACAAATGCTCCCGGATGCAGGTCCGGCACGCGCTGCGGCCCGCACTCCAATGGCACTAACTTGGCGCGCGGCACGTCCGCTTCGGTCACGATAATCTCTGTGCCCTTTGAGGCCTGGGAGAGAAGTTCGCCAAGGCGCATTGGTAAGTCATGAACGTCAATCGTCGATACGGGCATAGCATCCCTTTCGTTGTCTCGCGGCGCTACCCTTTATTCAACACTTCATCGAGATTCAGGACAAGGTTCGCCACCATCGTCCAGGCCGCCAGGTCGCTGGGGTTCAGCGTCGGGTCAGGCTGCGTCTCGCCGATGGCGATCAGCTTCTTCGCCGCCGCGGCGTCATTGGCGTAGACGGACAGGTGGTCCTTGTACGCCGCTGAAAGCTCGGAAAGCTCCACCACATCCGGTCGTCGGCCGGTCGCCAGGCGGAAGAGGTACACTAGACGGTCTTCGGTCTTTGCGCCGCCTTCCTTCAAGACGCGCTCGGCCACGGTCCGCGCAGCTTCGATGTATTGCGGGTCATTAAGCAAGATCAACGCCTGCAGCGGCGTGTTCGTCCGCTCGCGCCGCATGCGGCAGGCTTCACGCGACGGGGCGTCGAACGAGGTCATTTGCGGCGGCGGGGCGGTGCGCTTCCAGAAGGTGTACAGGCTGCGGCGGTGCACCTTCTCGCGTCCCTTGTCGGCCACGAAGTTCCGCGTGTCGCTGGTGAGATAGCCGACCGCTTCCCACAGCCCGGACGGTTGCGGCGGCCGCACGCTCGGGCCGCCTACCTTGCCAATGAGCAACCCACTGACAGAAAGCGCCTGATCGCGGAGCGTTTCGGCATCCAGCCGATAGCGCGAGCCGCGGGCTAGCAGGCGATTCTCCGGATCGCGCCGGACCAGTTCCGGCGTCATGCGGCTCGACTGGCGGTAGGCGGCCGACATGACCAGCAGCTTCATCATCGCCTTCACGTCCCAACCCCTCACCCCTGCCACTCTCCCCTGAGGGGAGAGTGGTTCTATTTGCCCTGCCCCTCGCATGAACTCGACCGCCAGCCAGTCGAGCAGCTCGGGATGCGAAGGCGGCTGCCCCTGCGAGCCGAAGTCTTCGGCAGTCTTCACGAGGCCCGTGCCGAAGACCTGCTGCCAGAACCGATTCACCGCCACGCGAGCGGTCAACGGATGATTCGCATCGACCAGCCACTGCGCCATGCCCAGGCGGTTGTTCGGCGCCCCGAACGGCAGCGGCGGCAGCACCGGCGGCGTGGCGCGGCCGACCGGATCGCGCCGCTTGTCGTATTCGCCGCGCTGGAGCACGAATGCCTGCCGCGGCGTTGCCGTCTCGCGGAAGATCAGCGTCGTCGCAAAGGCGCTTTCGATCTGAGAAACCTGCTTCGTAGCCGCCTCGATCTTGGCGTGCAGCGGGCCGAACGCTTCGCGTGCCTTCGTATACACGTGCTCGACGAAGTAATCCTGCAATTGCCGGCGCTGGGCATCGCTGCGCTGGGGACCGTCGAGCTTGACGATTGCCGCGATTTCGCTCGGCGGCGCAACCGCCTTGGCGGCGCGGACGTCTTTCTCCCAAAGGACGAGCGAATCGTAATGCGCTTGCTGCCCAGCGAGCGAAACAATGCCGGCCTTGTCCCAATACAACGTGCCGTCGAATTGCGTGAAGGCCCAGCCGTTGATCTGGGCGCCGGGGTTCAGCCCGACGTCGGCTGCGGCCACCTCCAGCCGTGCCCATTCGCCGGCCTTTGGCAGATCGCCGATCCGCTTCCGGCTAGGGCTGTTGTCCGTTCCCCAGGGGATGTGGTTGCCGCCCCAGTAGGCCCGGTGCTCCCAGCTTCCGTCGTTCCACTGGAGCATGATCTGCTTGGGCGGGTTCTTGGGATCGAGATAAACGTGGGCGAAGAGGCGATCGCCCTGGCTCACGGCCAGCGGCTTGGCCGCCCGCTCGAAGTACCATTGGCTGAGGCCCGTCGCCTTGCGCTCGAGCGACTTCGCTCCGCTGGCCACCGGCTGCGGCTTGCCGGCGAACTTCCAGCGCTCTTGGGTCTGCGCCCCCTCGGGCATTTCGTCCTCGATCCATACGGTCTCCTTGGGCTGCGGCGGCTTCACCTCCGTCGGCTTCTCTGGCTCCGCGTACTTGTACGCGGCCAGTTGCCGGGCGATCTCGCCGCGCACGTCCGCGATCTGCTGGCGCAAGGCCGCGATCTGCTGTTCCTGCTCCGGCAGCGCCACGCGGGCGACCGGCGCTGGGTTCTTGATGTTCCCGTCGAGGTCCTTGCCGTCCATGCTGTTGAAGTAGGCCGAGAGCGAATAGAAGTCCTTCTGCGTGAAGGGATCGTACTTGTGATCGTGGCAGCGGGTGCACTCGAAGGTCATGCCCATGAAGACCGTGGCGGTGGTGGTCACGCGGTCTACGACGTTGCGGATGTGGACCTCCTCCTCGATCGAGCCGCCCTCGCTGGTGGTCACATGGCAGCGGATGAAGCCGGTGGCGACTTGCTGATCTAGCGTGGGATTGGGCAACAGGTCGCCGGCAAGCTGCTCGACCGTGAAGCGGTCGTAGGGCAGGTTCTGGTTGAAGGCCTTGATGACCCAGTCGCGGTAGGGCCAGATCTCGCGGTAGTTGTCGAGGTGCAGGCCGTGCGTGTCGCCGTAGCGGGCCGCGTCGAGCCAGTAGCGGGCCATGTGCTCGCCGTAGCGCGGCGAACCGAGCAGCCGATCGACAACGCGCTCGTAGGCCTGCGGCGAATTGTCGGCCAGAAAGGCGTCGATCTCCGCCAGCGTCGGCGGCAGGCCCGTCAGGTCGAGCGTCACGCGGCGGATGAGTGTTTCTTTGCCAGCCTCGGGCGACGGCGACAGCCCCTCGCGCTCCAAGCGGGCCAGAATGAAGTGATCGACCGCATTGCGCGGCCACGCCGTATTCTTGACCGCGGGCAAGGCCGACTTCTTCGGCGGAGTGAAGGCCCAGTGCTCGCGCCACGCGGCCCCTTGCTCAATCCAGCGGCGAACGAGGTCGATCTCCTCCGGCTTCAGCGACTTGTTCGTGCTGGCCGGCGGCATGCGCACTTCCTTATCAGTGCTGCTGATCCGCCGCAACAGCTCGCTGGCCTTGGCGTTGCCCGGCACGATGGGCTTCTCGCCCGACGCCGCCGGGCCGAAAGCGCCTTCCTTCACATCCAGCCGCAAGTCAGCCTTGCGCGCCTTGACGTCCGGCCCGTGGCAGGCGAAGCAGTTATTCGAGAGGACGGGACGGATTTGGCGATCGAAGTCGATCGGCGCATCGGCCGCCGTGGCCGACGGCAGATGCGCGGCGCAAACGACCAGCGCACCGGCGACGAGCCTGGCCAAGCCACGAAAGCGGCCATGCATGGTCGAGAACCTCTGCGGGGAGTTCAGAAGGTAGCCGACGTCGCCAGACTTCAGGAACGTCGCCACACTTCGGGAAGCCTGAACTCTGGCGAGTTCAGCTACTGCCGGACAGACGATCAGGGCCATTCAGTAGTCTACCGTGTGGCCCCGGCGGGCACCGCATTATGCCGCAATCGGCCGCGGCGCCTCAACCACCCGTGAGGGCAGCCACGGGCTTTTTCTCACGCCGCGTTTGACAATCCGCCAGCGTGACGTAGTTTTTTGATTGGGAAGGCATGGTCGTGACCTGCGAGCCATGGGCCGCTGGTCTGGCTCCACGCTGCCGTTCCCTGTTGCACCGCGCTTCGCGTGGGGCGGACGCGCCGTCCGCCCCACGCGATCATTTCACAGCGTCATTTCTCGCTCACATTCAGCGTTCGGACCCCTCGGTGGGGTTCCTCGATAAGGGCAAACCGGCCGTGAGGCCGGGGCGCAAAGCCATGGGTCTCGCCGCGGGCGAGATCGCCAGGCTGCCGAAGGGTCCTATCCACTAGGGGGTGTCGCATGTCCTTGGCGTGCCGCGCTCGACGTCTGTCGAGCTTCTTGGGTGATGAGTCCCGCTGGCGCGAGCGCCTCGCCGGCGTAGTGCTGACGTGGATGGCGGTGATGAACGTCGCGGCGGTCGTGGACGCCGAGGAGCAGGCCGCCGCCATCCGCGTCGAGGAAGACTGGGAGTTGGTCGTCGGCGATCCGGACCCTGAGGCGACCGCGCCGCAAGTCACCTGCGTCATCTCGCCCGTCGAGGGTCTGGACGGCCGCTACGCCTCGATCGAGCTCAATCACCAGACGCAGCCCGACTTCGCTTCCGGCGGCGTGCACTTGCAAACCTGGAACGGCGAGGAATCGCTGGGCACGCGGGACTCGTCGCAACACGGCCAACTCAACCAGGCCGGCGAGACCGTGCGCTGGACGCAATCCATGCAACTGGACGGCTCCGCGCTCAAGTTCGCGGTAGCCGGAGATTCCGCGACGTGGGGCCATTTTGGCGGCGAGGGCCAACTGCAGGACACGGTCAGCACCACGCTTTCCAACCTCAGCGGCTACCACCCGAGCACTTCGGTGGCCAACTCTGGGGTGGGCTACGCATCCAACCGCGTGACGCGGCTCGTCCTGAAGGAGGTGCGTTACTATTCCGCGCAGGGGTTGTTGACGCGCGACACCGCTGAGCGCGTCGTGTTCCCCAAGTAGCCCTCGTGCTAGTCACCATTTCAGGAGATTTGATCGATGACATTCCGCCCAAAGCTACGTCCGGGACGCCGCGGCACGGTCGCCATTTTGGTCCTGTTCTTCATGGTCGTTCTGCTGGGTTGCGTCTCGCTGGCCCTGGACTTGGGCTACCTGGCCGTGGCCCGCACCGAGACGCAGCGTTCCGCCGACTCGGCTGCCCTGGCGGCCGCGTGGGAACTGATCGACGAGGGCATGCTGAGTGGCGACTTTACGATGGAAGCCTCGATGCAGCAGGCGCGGGAGCAAGCGACGGCCTACGCCGCGACTAACCGCATCTGCACCAAGTCGCCTGGCCTCGACACGAACGCGGATAACAGCCCGGACCGCGACGTCGTCGTCGGCACGCTCTGGAACTTTGCCAACCATGCGGAAGAGATGTCGTTCGGCGACTCCATGAGTTACAACGCCGTCCGCGTGCGCGTGCGGCGGACGCCGCAAATGAACGGCCAGGTGCCGGTCTTCTTTGCGCAGATCTGGGGCAAGACCGGCTGCTCGGCCCAAGCCGAGGCGACCGCGGGAGTGCTGAAGAATATCGCCGGCTTCCGAGCCCCGGCCAGCGGCGAGAATCTCGGCATGCTGCCCTTCGCGCTCGACGTGAACACCTGGAACGCCCTGCTGGCCCAGCAAACCGCCGATCAATGGACCTGGCACCCGGACACCAAGACCATTACCCCCGGCCCCGACGGCGTGCACGAGTGCACCCTGTTTCCGCAAGGGACGGGCAGCCCGGGGAACCGCGGCACGGTCGATATCGGCAGCGACAACAACAGCACCGCCGACGTCGCCCGGCAGATCACCGACGGCGTCAGTCCGCAAGACTTGGAGCACCACGACGGCCAGCTGCAACTCGACGAGAACGGCGAGCTGGCGCTCAACGGCGACACCGGCATCAGCGCCGGCGTCAAGGACGAGTTGGCCTCGATCAAGGGAGAGCCGCGGATCATCCCCGTCTTCTCGCAAGTTCAGGGGCCGGGCAACAATGCCCAGTACACTATCGTGATGTTCGTCGGCGTGCGAATCCTGGACGTCAAGCTCACCGGCTCCAACAGCAGCAAGCGCGTGATCATCCAGCCGGCCAACGTCATCACCAAAGGGGCGATTGCCGGGCCGCCGCAGGAGACCACCAGTTACTTCGTGTACTCGTATCCGGTTCTGGTTCGTTAGTCAGGGATCAGGAGTCAGGGATCAGGAGTCAGGGATCAGGAGTCAGGGATCAGGAGTCAGGGATCAGGAGTCAGGGATCAGGAGTCAGGGATCAGGAGTCAGGGATCAGGAGTCAAGGGTCAGGAGTCAGGGATCAGGAGTCAAGGGT
>JBGQHD010000165.1:0-8337 GCA_041497795.1 Planctomycetia bacterium | reverse complement strand
CTGCTCCCACCGCCGCCGCTCCACCCTCCAACGCCGCCAACGCTGTAACAGCACCGCCGCGTAAAACCAAAACGTGTCATGGACCCCGCCCGAGTCAGTGGTGTTAGCCAATGGCCGCAGCAGACTTGCAGTCGGCCGAAACCGTGCACTCGGCGGACACAAACGGAACATCTTTACTTGAACGAGTACACCACGTGCGCGAAGCCGCGTGCGCGAAACCGCCACCCTCCGGCCGTACGTGGCGTGATGTAAGCGGCAGCGGCGAAAGAGAACAGGACGGGAAGCCTGAACTTCCCGCCCTGTACATGGTGATCCCGTGATGACGCACCGATTTTGCGCGGTCACTCCGCCTGCGGCTCAGTCGGCTGGCCCTCCGCGCGCAGCTCCTCCTCTAGATGCAGCGGCTTGTAGCCACCGATGGCTTTGAAGTAGATCAGCAGGATCAGGTAGATCACAGCCATCGTGGCCGGAATAAACGCGTCGGCCTCGAACATCTTGCGGTCGCCCGCGATGCTGGCCTCGATCACCGCGCGCTCTTCCGTGGTCAACTTGTCCAGCGCCGCTTTCGGGTCAGGGATGCCGGCCTTGGCCAATTCCTTGCGGGCGTCCTGCAGCTTCGTTTGCACGGCGCCGAGTTTCTTCGGATCGAGGCCCGGCTTCTTGTCGAAGATCCAGGGCAGGAACGCGCTATCCTCGGCGGCTTTGTACTCGGCAAAGGCGGCGGGATTGGACTCCAACGCTTCACCCGCGAAGCGGTCCTTGGCGTAACCGAGGCCCGGCGAGCCGATCACGCCGAAGGCCATCATGCCGACGCCTCCCATCATCGAGATGGCCACCGCGCCGGTGCGCGGGAAGCGGTCGGAGCCGACGGCCAACATCGTTGGCCAGAAGAAGGTCTTGCCGACGGCGTAAACGGTGACTGCCAAGAGGGCGCCGATGAACGTGGCGATGTTGCTGAGGAGGAACAAGCCGACGCAGGCCAGGACCGCGCAGGTCAGCAGAATGCCCACCGGCGAGAGGCCCATTTTCTTCTCGATAAAGTTCGCACAAAAACGCAGGGCGAACATCATCAGCGAGGCCCACACGAACAGCAACTTGCCTTGGCCCGAAGTGAGGATGTTGCCCGTATTGTTCTGAATCCAGTTATCGGTGCCCAGTTCCACCGAGCCCACCAGACCATGGGCGATGAACAAGGCAAACAGGAGCATCGACCCGACGGAGAAGTTGGTGATCACGCCCACGGCAATCAAGAGAGCGCCGCAAACGCCATAGACCAGGATCGAGGCGGTGGGACCGACCGAACCGAACACGCCGCCAAAGAACAGGGCCAAGAGCGCGCAGACCACAAGACCGCCCAACAGGCCCACATCTTTGAACATGGACCCAAGCTTGAGCCCCCTTTGAGACGCCTCCGACTTGGGGAACGTCTGAGCGAAGAACAGCAAGCCGTAGAGGACGGTCGGGATCAGGAACAGAGCGAACTGTGCCTTCCACGGCAACACGTCGGTCAACACCCAGCCGGAAAAGCTCCCCAACACCAGGCCGGCCGGCCAGCTCGCGTGCAAGATGTTCAGGTAATGCGTGCGGTTGTGGAAGAACAGCGTGGCCACCAGCGGGTTGGCCACCGCCTCCAGCGTGCCGTTGGCATAGTTGAAGAGGAACGTGCCCCAGTACAGCATCTGGTGGGCGGTCTCTTTGTCCATGGCGGGGGCAGGCATCGCGGCAAACGTGACCAGGGCGGAGACGATGTGCAGCAAGAACGCCGCGATGACCAGCTTGCCGTAGCCGATCTTGTCGCAGATCAGCCCGCCAATGATGATGCCGAAGCAGAATCCCGGCCCGCCGGCACCCGTGATGTGGCCTATTTCGGTATCGGTGAACAGGAAATCGTGTTTCCAAATGTTCAAGAATCCGCCGCGGATCGAGAAGCCGACCCCGGCCGCGAGAATGGCGAAGAATCCCGCCCAGAGCAGGCGCTTTGCATTGGGTGCGGTGCCGTTTTCCATGAAAGAAGTCCCGTGAGCTGTGGAAGTGAAGGGAGTGGTGAGTACGCGATCAGGGCCGGCGGCGAGACCGGGGTGTTCCGAAGTCGGCCGCTGGGATTAGACGAGTGAACTCGCAACGAAGAGCAACGGATGCGGGCCGGCGCTCCGGGTAGCCTGTGGAAGGCCGCGTCGGCTCATCCTTTCGAGTATAGCGGAGCCAAATCCGAAGTAAACGCGCCGCGCGGCGGGCAAGCCATTTTCGTGGGCCGGGCCGGGGTCGAGCCGCCACCGGATTGCGTATCGGCCCCGGGGCGTTCATAGTGGCTGCGAGAGGCAGGGCCGGCGGCCGGCGGACCGCAAGCCATGCCCAGTGGTGCGTTGATGGTGCGCTGTCTCGAGATTTGCAATGCCGAAACCTGATGCCGCGGCGGACGCCTCCGCTCCGTCGGCGATACCGCCATCGGGCGACGTGAATCCCAGCAACCTCGAATACGTCGAGGGACTGTATGAGGAGTATCTGCGGGACCGCTCACGGTTGCCGGAGAGCTGGCGGCGCTATTTCGATGACCTGACCGGTGGGCAGAACGCTCCCTCCGGCCGGACTTCGTTCCGCGCCCGGAGCATCTTCGATCCCGGCGGCGCCAGCACCCCGGCTGCTGGCAGCAGCCGGGGTGCTTCGACAAGGGGTGCTTTGACGAACGGCCGCGCCCGGCAGCCTCCGGCCCAACCGTCCTCGGCCGACGAGTTGCAACTGGCCCGGCTGCAAGAGCGCGTGGATAAGCTTGTGCGCAGCTACCGCGTCCGCGGCCACATGGCGGCACGGCTCGATCCGCTGGGCGCCCCGCGCCAGCGCCCCCCGGAGTTGACGCTCAAGTTCCACGGCTTTGCCCCCGAACACCTGGACCTGCCGTTCTCGGCGCGGGCCATCGGCGGGGACAACGTGCAAACGCTGCGGACGATCCTGCGGCGGCTGCGGAGCACCTACTGCCGCTGGATCGGCGTGCAGTTCATGCACATCGACGACGAAGACCTGCGCGGCTGGCTGCAGCGCCGCATGGAAGTCTCGCAGAACCGCGCCGGCCTGTCGCGCGACGAGCAACTGCGGATCCTCACCAAGCTCACCGACGCGGTGATCTTCGAGGAGTTCATCCGCAAGACGTTCGTGGGGGCCAAGTCGTTCTCGCTGGAAGGGGCCGAAAGCCTGCTGCCGCTCTTGGATCTGGCCATCGAAACGGCCGCCGAGCAGGGCATCCAGGAGATCGTGCTGGGCATGGCCCACCGCGGCCGGCTCAACGTGCTGGCCAACCTGCTGGGCAAGAGCCCTCAGCAGATCTTTCGCGAGTTCCAGGGCCAGGCGCTGCCCGGCGACACGTCGGCCGGCGACAACAAGTATCACCTCGGCCAGAGCAGCGACTGGACCACGTCCACGGGCAAGAAGGTGCACCTGTCGCTGTGCTTCAACCCCAGCCACCTGGAATACGTCAACCCCGTGGCCCTGGGGCGGATGCGAGCCAAACAGGACCGCGGCGGCGACGTCGAGCGGCGGCGAGGGATGGTGGTCCTCATTCACGGCGATGCGGCCTTCATCGGTGAGGGCATCACGCAGGAGACGCTCAACCTCAGCCAACTGCCCGGCTACCACGTCGGCGGCACGCTGCACGTCGTGCTCAACAACCAGATCGGTTTTACCACTTCGCCGCAAGAGGCCCGCAGCACGACGTATGCCACCGACGTGGCCAAGATGCTGCAAAGCCCGATCTTCCACGTCAACGGCGAGAACCCCGAGGCGGTCGCCCAGGTGGTGAAGACGGCGATGGACTTTCGGCAGCGCTTCCGCCGCGACGTGGTGATCGACATGTACGCTTACCGCCGCTGGGGTCACAACGAGGGGGATGAGCCGAGCTTCACGCAGCCGGTGCTGTACCGGGCCATCGAGCAGCGAAAATCCACTCGCGACGGATACCTCGACCATCTGCTGAAGCTCGGCGGCGTGACGCGCGAGGAGGCGGACGAAATCGCCGCCCGCCGCCGGCAAGTGCTCGAACAGGCCCTGTCGGAGGTCCGCGAGAACCACTTGAGCGAACTGGACTCGCCGGAGCCCGGCATCTGGGCCGGCTACCACGGCGGCCGAGAGAACCTCGCGGACGACAACGACAAAGACGATGTCGAGACCGGCGTGGAGGCGGGGCGGCTGCGCGATTTGCTGCGGAAGCTCACCGAGCTGCCCGATGGTTTTCACCTGCATCCCAAGCTGCACCGTGCCTGGGAAACGCGGCGGAAGATGGCCGACGGCGAAAAGCCCATCGATTGGTCGACGGCCGAGGCGCTGGCGATGGCGTCGCTGGCCGTGAAGGGGCATCGGGTTCGGCTCAGCGGGCAGGACTGTGGGCGCGGCACGTTCAGCCAGCGTCACGCTGTGCTGCACGACACGCAGGACGATCACACGCTCGTGCCGCTCGAACACCTGTCGCCCGATCAGGCGCCCGTGGACATCTTCAACAGCCCTCTGTCGGAGTCCGGCGTGCTGGGCTTCGATTACGGCTACAGCCTGGACTGCCCGGAAGGGCTGGTGATGTGGGAGGCCCAGTTCGGCGACTTCGTCAACGCCGGCCAGGTGATCATCGATCAGTTCATCGCCAGCGCGGAGGACAAATGGCGACGCCTGAGCGGCATGGTGCTGCTCTTGCCGCACGGCTTCGAAGGGCAAGGGCCGGAGCACTCCAGCGCCCGGCTGGAGCGCTTCCTGACCCTGGCTGCCGAAGAGAACCTGCAGATCGTCTATCCCAGCACGCCGTCGCAGTATTTCCACTGCCTGCGCCGCCAGGTCGTGCGACAATGGCGCAAACCGCTGGTGGTGATGACGCCCAAGAGCCTGCTGCGGCACGGGCGTTGCACATCGTCGCTCGCGGAGCTGGCCTCCGGCCGGTTCCGCCGCGCGATCGCCGACGAGCGGATCAAGCCCGCGAAGGTCAAGCGGATTCTGCTGTGCAGCGGCAAGGTCTACTACGACTTGCTCAAGCGGGTGGAAGAGCAAGAGCGGACCGACGTGGCGATCATCCGGCTGGAGCAGCTTTATCCGTTGCCCAAATCGCAGCTTGAGGCGGCGCTAAGGCCGTACGCCGATTCCACGCCGGTTTGCTGGGTACAAGAAGAGCCGGCCAACATGGGCGCCGCGTGGTACTTGCAAGTCAACTTCGGCCAGCGGCTGCTGGGGCGTTTCGAATGGTCGATCATCGCCCGCGAAGAATCGGCCAGCCCGGCCACCGGCTCCTCCGCCAGGCACGCGGAGGAGCAGGAAGCGCTGTTGAGACAGGCGGTGCCGGAGGGGAGATGACACGGTGACAGGGTGACAAGGTGAAGGCGGCGCGAGACGGCACGTTGAACGTCCAACATTCAACGTCGAACGTCCAACATGGAACGGTTCGACGTTGGACGTTCGGTTTCTGAACTTGTTCCCGTATCACCGTCACCGCGTACACGACCGGAATGCGAAAAATGCCTCACGATATCAAGATCCCCAGCGCAGGCGAGTCGATCCAGGAGGTCGAGATCGGCCAATGGCTGGTCGGCGAAGGCGATTGGGTGGATCAGGGCCAGAACTTGGTGGAGATCGAGACCGATAAGGCCAGTCTCGACCTGCCGGCACCCGTGGCTGGGACGGTCGCCAAGATCCTCAAGCGCCAGGGCGAGCCGGCCGAAGTGGGCGAGGTGATCGCTCGCATTGAGGAAGGCGAAAAGCCGCGGAAAGATACCGGCGCGGCCAAAGCGAAATCCGGCGGGCAGCCGTCCTTCGCGGTCGAAGCGCGCCCCGCCAAAGCCAGGCCGGAGGAAGCGGGCGATAAACCAAAAAGACGCTCCCCGGAGAAGTCCCCCGCGACCACGGCGGCTCGACGGAAGCCCGAAGATGAGTCGCGGCCCCGCCGAGCGGCGCCGGAGCGTGACAACGGCCCGCGCGTGATGCCGGCGGCGAGGCGTCTGCTCGAGGAACACCACCTCGCCGCGGAAGAGATCGAAGCCAGCGGCCCGGGCGGGCGACTCTTGAAAGAAGACGTCTTGCGGCACCTCCAAGAACACGAAGACCGAGCCGGAGAGAACGTCGGCGTCGAGCACGCCACGCAGAACCAGGAGCAAGTCGCCGGAGACGCGGGAGCCATGACTTCGCCAGATGCCGCCGACGGTGCCGTCGCCCTCCGCGAGGAAGAGGTCGTGCCAATGAGTCTCCTGCGGCGGCGGATCGCCCGGCGGCTGGTTGAAGCGCAGCAGACGGGGGCGCTCTTGACGACGTTCAACGAGATCGACATGTCCGTCGTCAACGAGCTTCGCGCCCGTTTTCGCGAGCCGTTTCAGCAGAAATACGGTATCAAGCTGGGCCTGATGTCGTTCTTCGTCAAAGCCGCCATCGAGGCGCTGAAGGAATACCCGGCGGCGAACGCGAAAGTCCGCATCGGGGCCAACGGCAACGAGGAAGTCGTCTATCACAATTACTACGACATCGGCTTTGCCGTCGGCGGCGGCAAGGGGCTGGTCGTGCCGGTGCTGCGCAACGCCGAGCGGATGAGCTTCGCCCAGATCGAGCAGGCGATCGCCGACCTGGCGGGCCGCGCGAGAGAGAACCAGATCCAGCCCGACGAGCTGGCCGGTGGCACCTTCACCATCACCAACGGTGGGGTCTATGGCTCGCTGCTTTCGACACCGATCGTCAATCCGCCGCAGTCGGCCATTCTGGGCCTGCACGCGATCCAAGACCGCCCGGTGGCCCGCGACGGCCAGGTGGTCGTGCGGCCGATGATGTACGTGGCCTTGACCTACGATCACCGGCTGGTCGACGGCCGCGAAGCAGTCGGCTTCTTGCGGCGAATCAAGGAGATTGTGGAGGACCCGCCGCGAATGCTGCTCGAAGTGTGAGTTGGTGAGTGGTGAGTGGTAGGGAAGTCGGCCCTGCCAAGCCTGCTCGGTTTGCATTCTGCAATTTGCGATCTGCATTTTGCACTTTGCATTTCGCACTTTGCATTTCGCACTTTGCATTTCGCACTTTGCATTCGGGAAGTGGCCTAGTGCGCATGCAAAATGCAAAATGCAAAGTGATTCTCTTATTTCCTCACCACACACCACTCACCACTCACCTGCCCGTGCCAACCCAAGAGTACGACCTGATCGTCATCGGCGGCGGCCCCGGCGGCTATGCGGCCGCCGTGCGCGCGGCCGAGCTGGGGCTGAGCGTGGCCTGCGTGGACAAGAACGCCCAGCTTGGCGGAACCTGCCTGCGCGTTGGCTGCATTCCCAGCAAGGCCCTGCTGGAGTCGAGCCAGCGCTTCGTCGACGCTCAGCACGCTTTTCCGAAGCACGGCATTCGCCTGCACGGCGTCGAGCTGGACCTGGCAACCATGATGGACCGGAAGAAACAGATCGTCAGCACGCTGTGCGGCGGGATCGACGGGCTGTTCAAGAAGCACAAGGTGACTCGGCACCTGGACCACGGCCGCCTGGACGGCCCGGGCCGCGTCGTCGTCGCGGGCGAGGGGGGCGAGACGCTGCTGCACGGCCGGCGAATCCTCATTGCCACGGGCAGTCACCCGCAATCCATCCCCGGCGTCGAGCCGGACGGCGATCGCATCGGCGGCAGCACCGAGGCCTTGGCCTATGACGAAGTGCCACGGCACCTGGTCGTCATCGGGGCCGGGTACATCGGCCTGGAGCTAGGCTCCGTGTGGCGGCGGTTGGGCGCCAAGGTCACGGTGCTGGAAGCGCTCGACCGCATTCTGCCGGGCACCGACGCCGAACTGGGCCGCGAGGCGCAAACGATCTTCGCCGAGCAGGGCCTGGAGTTCCGGCTCAAGACCCGCGTGCGGAGAGTGAGCCGGGCGAATAGCACCCCGGCTGCTGCCAGCAGCCGGGGTGCTGACCGCGCCGGCGCCGGCCGCGTGGGTGCCGAGTGCATCGTCGAATGTGACGGCGCCGAGCCGATCGCTTGCGACCGAGTGCTGTTGGCTGTGGGGCGCGTGCCGTATACCCAGGAGCTGAACCTCGAGTCGGTCGGCATCACGCCGGACGCAAAGGGGCGGATCGAGGTGGGCGACGATTTCGCGACGTCGGCCGAGGGCATCTACGCCATCGGCGATTGCATCCGCGGGCCGATGCTCGCCCACAAGGCCACGGACGAGGCCATCGCCTGCGTCGAGCACATCTGCACCGGGTATGGCCGCGTCGATTACGAGGCGATCCCCAGCGTCGTTTACACGCATCCGGAGATCGCCTCAGTCGGCAAAACCGCCGAGCAATTGGACGAGCAAGGGATAGAGTACCGCCAGGGGGCCTTTCGTTTTCGAGCCAACGGCCGAGCGCTGACCCTCGG
>JBGQHD010000164.1:0-8347 GCA_041497795.1 Planctomycetia bacterium | reverse complement strand
GCAAGCGCGGCGGCGGCGTTGCCGTTCCTCCGCAAGCCGCACCGCGAGCGGCTGCTGGCGTTGGCTCTGGACCATGCCGATCCCAAGGTGCAGCTCGAAGCCGCCTGGGCATCGGCCACGATCGGCAGCGCCGCCGGCGTGAAGTACCTCCGCCGGCTCTGCCTGTCGCCGGCCACCAGCGCCTCGGCCTGTTCCTACCTGCGGGAACTGGGCCGCGACGACCTGATCCCCAAGGAGGCGATGGAGCCGCAGTTCCTGGCCATGGTGGACCTGTGCACCTGGCTGGCCAGCTCGATCGAATACGGCCGCGTGCCGGATCACCTCGATCTGTACGACACGCGCGAGCTGTTCTGGCCGCCGACCAACGACCGCCGGCGCGTGTGGCTGTTCAAGTTCATCTACTACACCGAGCCAGAGGACCCTGCTTACAAGACGCCTGGCGATGGTGACGAGGTCGGGGTCGGCATGGTCGGTTCGATCACCTACGCGCTGCGTGACGAGACGACCGTCGGTCAGCCGCCGCTGGATGTCTACGCCCTGCACTGCTGCTGGGAATTGCAAGTGAACAGAGACCCCCGTGCGCCGAGCGAGCGCAGCGTGCACGCGGGGCGGAACATCTTGGCGGAGCATAACCCAGACCATGCGCGCGAGTAGCACAACACGAGCATTCCGACACGCGTCAACGATGAATGGCGCGATGTTGGTGATCGAGGAGCGGCCGTGCTTGACGGTCCCGGCGGACGTTTTCGGCCTGGAAGGCTTCTTGCGCTGGGTTCATTCGCCCGATTTTCCCGATGACCGACGCGCCTCGTTTCTCTCCGGTGAAGTGAGCATTGAAATGAGCGCTGAAGAGATCGTGACGCACAATTTGCTCAAGTCGGCCGCCAACCGCGATCTGGGGATGTGGGTCTTGCGTCACGACTTGGGCCACTTGTTCGCTGATCGAGCTCTGCTTGTCAACGACGTGGCCGGGCTATCTACCGAGCCCGACTTGATGCTCTGTTTGTGGGCGACTCTCCGTACGGGCCGAGCAGGTTTAGGCGAAATCGTGGAGGGAAGCGGCCGGTTCGTTGAAGTGCGCGGCTCACCGGACATGGTCGTGGAGATCGTCAGCGATAGCTCGGTTCGCAAGGACACAATCGTCTTGCCCGAGCTGTATTTCGCTGCCGGAGTGGAAGAGTATTGGCTGATCGACGCCCGCCACGCGAAGATTGATTTTAGCCTGCTGGTTAGGGGCCGTAAGCGGTTCACACTGGTCAAGCCCGATCCGCAGGGCTATCGCCGCAGCCGCGTGCTCGGTGGAGCCTTTCGGTTGACCAGAAAGAAAGACCCCGTCGGCGGGAGCCAGTACCGGCTGTTGTCAAAGCAATAACGCGTTTGGAGATGGACTTAGGCCATGCAGATATCTCCGCCGATCAATCGTCGTGACCTCTTTCACCGCGCCGGCCTCGGCTTCGGCATGATTGGCCTGGCTGGGCTGCTAGGAGATGAAGGGCTGCTCGCGCCGGCCAACGCGGCGGGCCCCGCTGCCAACCCGCTCGCGCCGCGCAAGCCGCACTTTGATACTAAGGCCAAGGCCGTGATCTGGCTGTTCATGAACGGCGGGCCGAGCCAGGTCGATACGTGGGACTATAAGCCGGAGTTGGAGAAACGCCACGGCCAGGAGCTCAAGGGCTTCGACAAGAACACCGGCTTCTTCACGGCCAACGTCGGGCCGGTGATGAAGTCGCCGTTTAAGTTCGCCCGGCACGGCCAGAGCGGGGCCTGGGTCTCCGAGATCTTCCCCCGCATGGCCCAGCACGTGGACAAGATGGCCTTCATTCACTCGTGCTTCACGGAGTCGAACAACCACAGCCCGGCCCTGTTCATGATCAACACCGGCACGACGCGGATGGGCTACCCATGTGCCGGCGCGTGGGTCACGTACGGGCTGGGGTCGGAGAGCCAGAACCTGCCCAGCTTCGTCGTCATGTCCGACCCGCTCGGCCGCGGCCTGCCCAAGGGGAGCGCCCAGAACTGGGGCGCAGGGTTCCTGCCGAGCATCTACCAGGGGACGTGGCTGCGGCCGACCGGTGAGCCGATCGACAACCTCACGCCGCCCGCCGAAATGACGCCCGAAACGCAGCGGGCGCAGCTCGACTTGCTGGCCAAGCTCAATCGCCGGCACCTGGAGCGGCACAGCGCCGCCGGCCGCGGCCCCGCCGAGAGCGAGCTGGCCGCGCGGATCGAGAGCTTCGAGCTGGCCTACCGCATGCAGTTGGCCGCGCCGGAGGCGATCGACCTGGATCAAGAGCCGGCCCACATCCACAAGCTCTACGGCACCGCCGAAAAACAGTGCACGCACTTCGCCAAGCAGTGCCTGATCGCCCGGCGGCTGGTCGAGCGCGGCGTGCGCTGCGTGCAGATTTACTCCGGCGGCATGGAGAACGAGCTAAGCTGGGACGGCCACACGAACATCGTCAAGAACCACACCGGCTTCGCGGCCGAGACCGACCAGCCGATCGCCGCCCTCTTGGCCGACCTGGAGCAACGCGGCCTCTTGGCCAGCACGCTGGTCATCTGGGGCGGCGAGTTCGGCCGCCTGCCGATCGTGCAGACGGGCGGCACGGGCCGCGACCACAACCCGCACGCCTTCACCGTGTGGATGGCCGGCGGCGGCGTGAAAGGCGGCGTGCACCACGGCGCCACCGACGAAATCGGCCACAAGGCCGTGCAAGACCGCGTGAGCGTCAACGACCTGCACGCCACGATCCTGCACCTCCTGGGCATGAACCACGAGAAGCTCACCTACCGCCACAACGGACGAGACTTCCGACTGACCGACGTGGCGGGGAATGTGGTGAGGTCGATTCTGGCGTAAACACGCTGGCTTCCATGCCGCCTATGGACGGCTCCGGTTATGAGTGATATCTGCCAAGACCTGTTGGAATTGCTTCAGCTCTACAGTTGTCGCGAGCAAGACACAACGCAATTTCGGGAGATATCGCACGACGACCTGGTCCGCGCGGCGAACGACTTTCTCTTCCATCACAGCCCCAGGTTCGGAATATCAGGCTGGGGCGACAACACGCAAAGCTTGCGCGACGGCGGGGTGGATTCCGTTTGGCACTACCGCTCGTCAGGCCCGTCGTCGAAGTTAGGCATACAGGTGAAGAGCTATTCGGACTTTCAGAACGGCAATGGGGAGAGTTTCCGCTGCCGAGTCATGGCGCAAATCGCTGAATCTCGTCAGGCTGATCTCAGACATTTGATACTCGCTCTTGGCGCCGACCTCACGTCGAGTTCGCATCGTCGGAAGTGCCGCGGCTTGATGGCCGATATCGAGCGGATGAAGGACGGCTATGTTGTGGCTGTCTCACCCGAGAAGCTTCTCGGGCTCTGGCGTTGGCACTGCGGATTGCCGACGGATCGGCTCGAACAGATTCGGGAAGCAGGTTACGCATGGCTGACCGCCGTCTACGACTCGCTTGGGAACCTCTACCGGAATTCGATGGCAAAGCAGATCAGCGGAGCATGGTCGCATCCGCGTGCCACGGTCGTTCGCTCCGGTCAGGAAGTGACTTTCAGGGCGATTGCCGTCTCGCCAAAGGAACCGGTTGAATTCCGCTTTTCGGTGCAGCGCAGTGGTGGTTGCTTCGTCGTCCGGCGAGACTGGTCGCCCCATGACTGGTGGACGTGGCGTGTGGAAGACGGCGATATTGGGCGAGACGTCATCGTCATGGTTTGCGTGCGAAGACCGAAAGCGTACTTCCAGTTTGGCGACAATGACGACTACGCGTATGCGACGTATGATGTAATGCCGGCGGCGGTGAGGGCGAGGCCGCTAGAGCAGGAGCACGAAGACGACATCGAAATTGAGAGACCGGCATGAGCGGACTTGATGCTTTGCAATCGGTGCAGTTCGTCAGCAAGAAGGGCAAGCGATTTGCCGTGCTCAACGCCGACGATTGGGAGAGCCTGATCGAGTGGCTGGAAACGCTGGAAGACGCCCACGTCGCCCGCCAAGCGTACGCTGGGCTGAAGGCTGCCAAAGGCAACCGCGCGAAAGCCGGTTGGCTGAAGTGGGACGCCGTCAAGAACGACCTGTCGTGAGTTACACCGTCTACGTCGCTCCCGACGCCTGGAAGGAAATCCAGTCATTGCCTGGCCACATCCGCCAGCGCGTTCGACGCGCGATCGACGGTTTCGCAAAGAACCCCCGTCCAGCCAGGAGTAAGTCGCTGGATGTCCGCGGACTGCCCTGCGAGGTGCGACGGCTGCGGCTAGATCGTTGGCGCGTCGTCTACGCGATCACGGAGGCCGAACGGCTGGTCGATGTGCTTGCGGTGCGCAAGCGCCCGCCCTATGACTACGGCGACCTAGAAGCGTTGCTTAGGGATTACCCTCCCAGCAAGGCTCTAGACTAACGCCCAAGCGGCCGCATTGGGGAATCACGATGGCCAAGACCGACTTCAAGTCCGTGGACGAGTATGTCGCCTCGCAGCCCAAGGCCGTGCAGGGCGTGCTCAAACGCGTGCGGAGCACCATCCGCAAGGCCGTGCCCGGGGCCGAGGAAGTGATCTCGTACCAGATCCCCGCGTACAAGCTGCACGGTCGCCCCGTGCTCTATTTCGCTGGGTGGAGGCAGCACTACTCGCTGTACCCCTCCACGGATCGCGTCGTCGCGGCGTTCAAGGACAGTCTGGCGCCGTACGACGTCAGCAAGGGCACGATCCGCTTCCCGTTCTCCCAGCCCGTCCCCGTGAAGTTGATCGAAGGCATCGCGAAACTTCGCGCGAAGGAAGTCGCCCAGCGCGAGAAGGCGAAGGCCGCCGCGCCGCAGAAGCGCTAGGGCCGCTGCCGGCGTACGCTATGTCATCGTCGGCCACATCTTCATGCCGGCTAGGTAGGCCAGCACCACGATCACCAGCACCTGGAAGCAGCAGTGCAGGAAGCCGCTGCCGAAATCCAGGTCGTAGCAGCCCAGTGCGGCAAACGAGCCGAGCAAGAGCATCGGGGGCAGGATGATGAAGAGTTGCCACACTTCGGTGGGCATGTTGTACCGCGTGCGGACGTAGGCGTAGCCGGCCCAAATGACCAGGTAACAAGCCGCGCAGATCGCGGTCCGCAGCCACAGCTCTTTGCCCGAGAAGACGTCGAGCTTCTCCCGGTCCCGCAGGAAGAAGTAGCCGGCCACGCACAGGCCGGGGATGACGAGCGAAGTGGCCGCCGCGCGCACAGGGAAGCTTTTCTGAAGCTGATCTCTCAGCATCCAGGCGGCGAGCATCGTCACCAGCGCGCTGCCCGCCCCGATCAGCCACACGTTGTTGCTGATGACGACGTCGAGCCGGCGGATCGGCTTGAAGACAGGTCTGCCCGTGGCGTCCTTGGGGCCTTGGTCGGGGCCGTGGACCTTGACCTCGGCGGCGGCGGCCGGGATCTTGATCGGCGCTTTGCACTTGGGGCACGGCCCGGTCTGCCCCGCGAACTTGTCGCTGACGCGGAACGCCGTTTTGCAGCCGGGACAAATGATGGGAATCGGCATGGTGCGTCCTACGTGGGGCACGCTGAAAGAAGCCCGGCTTCTGGGAGAAGCCGGGCTTCCAGGTCAGCGTGCCCTGCAACCCAAACGGCACGTTGGAAACGTGCCCCACAAGATGTGCCCCACTCGCTATGGCGGTCGCGCGATCTCTCCTGCCAGTGTAGGGCCGAATTTGAAATGGCGTCAAGCCGCGTGCCGAGGCCGACCCGAGGCCGAACGCGGGTGCTGGCCACGATAGCTACCGGTGTTGGCAGCCTGGGGAACGCCGAGTTGCGGATCAACGCCGGGTTATCAGGGGGCTTACGCCCCCCGCTCGCCGTAGTCTCCGCGCCACTCGCCGGGATTTATGCCATTGCCTTGAGCTTCAGCCGTTTGCTGGCGCGCTGGAAGACGTCAAGGTAGCCTTGGGCGGCGTCGCGCCAGGGGATCGAGAGCTTCATCGCCGCGCCGCGGACGGCCGACCAGTCTTTGGGCGAACGGTACAACGCGCTCGCTCGGGCCAGCGCCGTGTGCAGGCCCGAGGTGCTGTACTTACCGAAGACGAAGCCGTTGGCCCGGCCGGCGGCGATGTTGTCCGCCGTGGCGTCGATGAGCACGTCGGCCATGATGCCCGCCGGAAATGCGATCGGCACGGCGCCGTATTTCAGGCCGGTCAGATGCAAGGTGTTGCCCGGCCCGAACCGGCCGGCCGAAACCAGGACGTCCGCCCCGGCCAGCACGCGGTGCGGCAGGGCTTCGTCCGGGTCGAGCCGCACGGCCAGCTTGCCGGCGAAGCGACGCGCCAGCTCGGCGAGCGGCGCGCGGTACGGCTGGCTCGGCTGGCCGCAGACCACCCATTGGGCGTCGTGCTGGGGCAGCCACGTTTGCAGCACGGCCAGGATCAGATCCATGCCATGTTGATCGTTGAGCGGCCCGACGACGGCCACCAGCGGCACGTCCGTGGGGTAGGCATCCTGCTTTCCGGGCAGGCTGGAAGCCTGGCCCACGGGCCACAGGCCCAGCTCTGCCTTCAGGGCCGTCTTGTTCGGTTCCTTGGCCGTTGGCACGTCGGGCCCGAAGTTCGACGACAGCGCCGGGTCGGTGCGGGGGTCCCAGCGCGGATCGTCGTCCGTGCCGCTGAGGATGCCGACCAGCGCGTCGCGCCGCGAAAAGAACACGCCCTCCAGGCCGCAGCCGCCGGGCAGCTCGATCGGCCGCGTCAGCCCCGCCTCGTTCGTATCCAGCAGGACCGGCGGCGACTGAATCTCGCGGGCGTACGCGGGACTGACGGTGGTGATCGCGTCGGCGAACACCAGGGCCGTCTTGAGCAGGTTCAGATGCCCGTAGAACTCCATCTGCTGCCAGTTGAAGTACTTCCAATCCAGCCCGGTGAGCATCATGTCCCAGTGCCAGAACTGCCCCTGAAAGGCGGCGTTGTGCACGGTGAAGACGGAGACGATTTGCTCGTAACCGGGCACGCCGCGGTACTCGGCCAAGAGGTACGCGGGCAGCAGGCCGGTCTGCCAATCGTTGGCGTGCAGCACGTCCGGGGCCCAGCCGAGGTGGGGCACCGCCTCCATCACGCCGCGGCAGAAGAAGACGAACCGCTCGCAGTTATCGACGTAGTCTTGGCCGTTGTGCTGATATAAGCCGGCGCGATCGAAGTATTGGTCCTGGGCCACGAGGTAGACCTCGACCCGGCCCTCCAGCGGAGCGGCCCGCAGCAGCTTGCCCGTGACGGTGCGATTGCCGATCGGGATGTTCAGCGGCACGCCCGCGTCCTGGACGTTCGGCCGGCGGGCCAGCACCTCGCGGTAGGCCGGCAGGATCACCGCTACGTTGTGGCCCGCGCTCGCCAGCTCCAGCGACAAGACGCGGCAAAAGTCGGCCAAGGGGCCGGCGCGCGTCAAGGGAGACAGCTCGCTGGTCGCCAGAAGGATGTTCACGCGGGCCTCCTGCGAGATCGACTTCGGTGGACGATGACCGTCCTCGTCACACTAACCCGACGCGCAAGCGAGGGAGACTGGCGTGCGACGCCGAGTCCAGCGCGTCAATCCCTCGCTTGCGCGTCGGGCTAGTGTTGGTCCGCGTCGTTTGTACGTGCCTTGCCAAAAGTTTGCAATTGGCATTTGGGATCGTGGCGTCGGGGCCCAGGTGCCGCCTCACGCCACGTGGCCGCATCTCTCCGAGACGCGATGCGAGTCTCGGAGAGACTCGCCCACGTGAGGGGTCAGCACCAGCTTGGTCAGCTCCGGCGGACAATTGTAGCGCACGGGCGTCTTGCCCGAGAGGCCGCGGCTGACGTGCATCAGCGTCGGCGGCAGCTCGAAAACGCCGGCGGCGTACCTGACCCCATAACGGCTGGGCGAGAACACCGGCCCAATCACCGGCAGGCAGATCTGCCCGCCGTGATTGTGCCCGGCCAGCAGCAGGTCGAAGTCATGCCGGCGGGCCCAGTCGATCTGGTCCGGCGAGTGCGACAGCAGGATGCGCAGCGGCCGGCGTCCATCAGCGGATTCCGAGCAATCGACCAGATCCGGCGTGGGCGAGAACCACGGACATTCGTTGCCGGCGATCAGAATCGAGCGACCGTTGACGTCGGCCACGATCGATCGGCCGCCGAGGTCCACGACGCCGGCGTCTGCCAACGTTTCCCGCAGCCGTCGCCAATCGACCCGCAGGTCGTGGTTGCCTAGCACGAAGAAGGCGCCATGCTTTGCCCGGAGACGGCCGAGGGTGTAAGGCACCCAATCGATGCAGGCAGTCTTGTCCAGCAGGTCGCCGGTGATGGCGACGAAATCCGGCTCCATCGCGTTGGCCAGCTCGACCGCCTTCTCGAAGAACCGG
>JBGQHD010000163.1:0-8354 GCA_041497795.1 Planctomycetia bacterium | reverse complement strand
CTTGCAGCAGCGTGAGCTGGCCGGTGTACAAGTCGCTTGTGCCCGTCACCGCGGCGACTTCCGGCGGCGTGGGCACGCGCGGGTCGGAGAAGCGCACTTGCTCCGCGCGGGCGGTGAACAGCAGCGACAGGTCCGGCCGCAGTTGATAGCCCGACGTGACGTTGCCGCCCATCCGGCGCTCCTTCCAATCCTCGTAGAACCGCGTGTAGTAGAAGGCGTTGATGCCGAAGCTGAAGGGCGTGTCGAACAGGTACGGCTCGTTGAAGGTCACGGTGTAGCGCTGCAGCTCGTTGCCGGGCACGGCCTCGATGCGGAAATGCTGGCCGTCGCCGCGGAAGGCGTTGCCGTAGATCAGGTCGCCCGGCCGGCTGGGCAGGTTGGTGAGCGAGAAGTTCTGCTCCTCCAGCACGATGTTGCCCAGCACGCCGGCGTCGGAGTTTACGCCCACGCCCACGCTGAAACGGCCGGTCTGTGTTTCTTGCACCTGGCCGACAAGGTTCATGATGCCCTCGTCCTCGGCGAAGGGCTGCATCAGCGAGCCGGGGGGCATGAGCTGGCCGCCGTCCGGACCTGGCGGATTGAGCACGCCGCCGCCGATGTTCGCGCCGCTAAACGGAGCGCCCGGCGGCGGGGCCGGGTTCACGATCGGCGGCGGACCGCTGAAAGGCTGTGCGGGCGCGAATCCGCCAGGCGCGGGGGCAAACACTCCGCCAGGCGGCGGGGAAAAACCGCCTGGTGGGGCGATGCCCCGAGGCACCGGGTTGGGGTTCGGGTCGCCGGGATCCTGGAAGCGGACGCTCCAGGGCCGATTGCCTTCGCCGGCGCGCGCGCCGCCCGTCGTGATGCCGCTGGCCATCATGGCGGCCAGCCCGGCAAGCGGAAGCAGTGCGTTCGCGCGAAGGCGGTGGAACATGCGTCGCAGCTAGGGTCGAGGTGTCGCCACTGCTCCCCATGAGCGGTAGCGAGGCGCCGCGGCCGGCGCCGAATCAGGGCCAAGGGTGTCCATCGGTCTCGAGATATTCGCCGGCAGGGCGGCGGCGAAAGCAGCATGGGGAAACGTCGCGCCCGGCCCTCGAGCGACGGACAAACTCGGATTCGGCGGGCCGCCATGCGGCACCGGAGCCGGCCGATAGCCCGACGAAGGGAAGCTCACCTCCGGCGGCTTGGCCCGCGGCATCATCGGCGGCGCTGGCCGAGGCTTCAGCGGCGGCGGAAACCGGCCGTCGGGCAGGGCGCCCGCCGGCGGCAGGTCTTGTTCGTCTTGCGGCGGCCCGGGGTTGGGATTCGCCCGCGCCACCAGCCGCAGCGGTATCAACTGGTCGTCCGGTTGCCAATCGTCGGGGCTCTGGCCGCGGACGCCGCTGGCAGTGGCGCTACCAGACCGGTTTCCGCTGCTGGCCGAACGGCTGGTTGTGCCGCCTGCCGAGGAGCCCTTGGGCTTCGAGCCGATGAGCTCTCCGTCGGGGTCGTCCGCAGGCTGCACGACGATCTGTGGCCGGACGCCGCGCGACGGATCGACGGCGAACAATTGGGAGCGCTGCAAGCGGGCTTCGCTGCGGCGCAGCTTGCGGACATCGATAATGTCGCCCGGCTGCAGCTCGATGCGGTTGAGCACGGTGCGGATGTTCGTATGGGGCTTCTCGCCCTCGATCTGCACGCGGATGTCGCCGACGCGGTAACGCTTGCCTTCGTCGATGACGTACACCAGGTCCATCCGGCTGGCGTCTTCCGAGACGCGTGGCTCGGCCTTCACGTCGGCGAGGACGTAGCCGTAGCTGCCGTAGATTTGCTCGACCGTGGCTTTGTCGCGCAGCAGCATCGTGCCGTCGAACGGCTGGCCCGCCTTGAGCTGCAGCATCCCTTGGATATCTTCGGTGCGAAACTTGTTGACGCCGAGGAAGTTGACGCTGTTGATCTCGCACCGCGGGCCTTCGTCGATGACGAACCGCAACGTGCAATAGGTCTGCGATTCGTCGAACTCCAGGTTCCGGCCGACTCGGGCGGTGAGGAAGCCTAGGTTCTTGTAATACTTCTCCAGGACCTTCGTGTCCTCGTCCACCTTGGCCGCGTCGAGATAGCCCAAGAAGTACCAGAACCACATCGAGCCGGACTGGATTTGCGTTCGCAGTCGGCTGCCCGTGACGATCGTGTTGCCGACGAACTCGATGCTCGCGACTTGTTGCCGCGGCCCTTCGTGGATCACGTAGATTGCGCCGCGGTCGGTGGGCTTGGTCCCCTCGACGATGGTGACCTGGACCAGGTTGAAGCCTTTGCTCTTGTAGTATTCCTCGATCTTGCGCTTGCCCTCGCTGACGGCGTAGGGATCGACCGGCTCGCCGACCTTGAGATTGGTCTCGTCCTCCATGTTCCTATCCAGCGCGGTGCGGAGGCCGATGTACTTGATGTATTGCAGCGTCGGCCGCTCGACGACGCGGAAGATGACGACCAGGCCGCCACGGGGCTCGCGGCGGTTCTCGGTGCTGACGCTGGCGAACATCCGCGAGCGATTGAGCCGGCGGATGTCCTCCAGCACGAGCTGCGCATCGTACGGCCGCCCGGCCCGCGTCTTGATGTAGGGCACGATCTTCGCCAGCTCCACGGTGGAGTTGCCCACCACGCGCACGTCGGTGACGGCCTCCTGGCCGGGCTGCTGGCCACGGAGCCAGGCGCAGGGCCACGCCGCCGCGGACAGCGCGAGGGCCATCGCGGCGCAAAGTCTCCACGAGCAGCGTCCCCAGGCGCGCCGGGGGACGGATCGAGAGCGTGTCTCCATGCGGTGCGCGAGGAGCTGCGTCGGTGAAGGGAAAGGTGGCGCCGGCCGCGTTTGTTGATCCCGCCGCGACCGGCCGCGGAGACTAGACCCGAGCGCAAGCAGCGCTCGAGACGGCGTCCCCGGAGTTCCGAAGGGGGCTAGAGATACTCAAACGCTCGGGCGGATACAAGGCGAGTTAGGCGGCGCAGCGGCCGCCACCGAGGAAAGGACAAAGAGGTGATGCCGGGGCCTGCGCAATCGCCGCCACGTTTGCTGCAACGTGCGGGCGATCGGGCGAAGTTCCCGGCAATCCTTCTCTTCGACCGCCGACGGCCGGAGGATTGAGCACGGGCGCAAAAGAAGCCCGGCTTCTGGGAGAAGCCGGGCTTCTGGCGTCAGTTCTGGTGCCAGGCGGCCTGGCGAGCAGCGGCACTGGCGACATCGCTGGCGGCGACGCTACACGGCGTCGGGCCCGCGCGTTCAATGACCGACGTCGGGCGCGGTGGCGGGCAGCGGCGTGACGGCGGGGGATGCCTGCTCCGCCAGTGCCTGTGGCTCGGGCTGCTGTGGCATGCGCCGCTCGTAGCCCAGCCCCCGCACGACCTCGAGGATTTCGCTGCAGGTCGGAAACATTCGTCCGTTGCGGCGCTTGTAGTCGTCCAGCGCGTTCATGAACTCGATTTCCTCGCCGCTGTAGTCGCGCTCGCACGTGGTGGGGTCGATTTGACGCCGGCGGGGGACCTTGCGGCGCTCGATCTGCCGGCGCTCGGCGGCGATCGGGATGGATTGCTTGCGACGGTCTGGCTTCTCGGACTTCTTGCGGCGATCCTTCGCTTCGCGTCGTTCCATGGTCGCCGACGCCGAGGGTGCTTTGCCTTTGGCCACTGGAGAATCTCCGCGTTGGGTAAAGTCGCCGTACGTAAGGCGGACACTCTTGTCCGCCTTGTCCGCCTGCAATTTCCTCGTCGAACGATCCGCCTTGAACGGCCTGGCGGGCGCGGACAGGAGTGTCCGCGTTACCCTCGCCCTGTCAGGGCGCTTGTGCGGTAACTAACAAGTCTAGGATAGGGAATCGGCGGCGGCCGCTGATAAAGTTGACCGGTCAGCGAAACTTGACCGCCTGGCACGATGGTGCGGAATATCCGACCGGCGAGGATCGGCGAAACCTTGCAGGCGCTCGGCCGCGACGCTGCCGGCCGCATTCCGGGCCGCCTGAACTCTGGCGAGTTCAGCTACGCGCAGAGCGGCAGCTTGAGGAACGCCGGCAACCTGGCTCGATTTCGCGAGAAGAATCCGCGCGTGCTCGCGTGGCTGAATTCTCGGCACCTGACCGCCGAAGCTACCCATAAAGCCTTCATTCGCTACCAAGGGGGCGCGGTCTTGGCCATCCTTCGCCAGCTCAAATGCTTCTGCATTGCCAACTTCTCTCGGCCCGCCAGTGAGCGCTGTCTGTATCGCGCGATCCGCCGCGCCGGCGTCGCCAGCATCGTGGAAGTGGGGGTCGGCTCCGCTCAGCGCGCCCTGCGGATGATCGAGGTGGCCGCTGGCCGCGGCCAGAGCGTCCGCTACACGGGCATCGACGAGTTTGAATCGCGGAGCGCCGACCGCGGCGCCGGGCTGACGCTCAAGCAGGCCTACCAGCGCCTGCGCACCACCGAGGCGGCGATCCAACTCGTGCCCGGCGACCCGCTGGCCGCGTTGGCCCGCGCGGCCAACTCGCTCACGGGGACCGACCTCTTGGTCGTTTCCGCGGATGTCCAGGCCCAGTCGCTGCGCAGCGCCTGGCGCTACGTGCCGCGGATGCTGCATCGCCAGTCGCTGGTGTACCTCGAAGAGACAGATTCAGGCGGCGGGCGTCGATTCGTTCGCTTGTCCGCGGGCGAGATCAACCGCCTGGCCGAATCGCACCAGGCGCAGCACCGGAAGGCGGCGTGACCGTTTGACATTCTGAGCGCAGCGACGGCACGTGGCCGCGTCTCTCCGAGACGCGACGGTCGAGTCTCGGAGAGACTCGTCCACGTGACCGGTCACGGATTCGCCTCTGCGAGCGGCTCGACCCGCCCCTCGTAGCGCCGCATGGCATCCGGCGGATCGAGATTGAACAGCACGCGCCCGTCGCTGGCCCATCTTCCCCCTGCGTAGCTGAACACGGCCGTGCCGGCGCGGAGGTTTCCCACGGCCTCGACGTCTTCCATCGGCCCTCCGGCAATGGCCTCGAACGAAACGGTCACGCCGACAAAAGCCAGAATCTGCCCGCTGACCTGATCCCGCGCCAGCGTGACGCTCGGGTCGAAATCGCAGTTCTTCCACCGCAAGCCGCGCGGCCGGCCCGACACTGCGGCGCGGCGGAACAACTCTTGGTGAAGCCCTGCGCGTTGTCGTTCCCATGTTCGACGAGCGTGGGAGGCATCACCCGCCGGCGATCGATGCCACAGCCAGCCAATCACTAGCACGACCAGGACCAGGCCAACGGCCGCTCCCACGATGGCTAGTGCGATTCCCATATACTCGACTCAGCCGGTGAGCGCCAGGTTGTCGCGGTGCACGACCTCGTCGTACGGGCAGTGCCCTAGGACAGCCGCGATCTGCTCGCTCCGCAGCCCCTGGATGCGGCGGATTTCGTCGGCGGAGTAGTTGCTCAGCCCGCGGGCGATCTCCGCGCCCTCGCCGTCGCACAGGGCGACTACGTCCCCCTTGGCGAAATGGCCTTCGACGTCCACGATGCCGATGGCGAGCAGGCTGCGTCCCTGCCGGCCGATGGCCCGGCCGGCGCCGGGGTCCAGCCGAATCTGGCCGCGCGGGGCCGCGGTGAACCCGATCCAGCGTTTCCGCGAGGGAATGCTTTGCCCCTGGGCGAGGAACAGCGTGCCGACCTCCTCACCGGCGATGATTTGTTTCAGGACGCCCGGCCGGCGACCGCTGGCGATCACCACGTTCTCGCCGGCGGCCGTGCACATCCGCGCGGCGGCCAGCTTGCTGGCCATGCCCCCCTTGCTGAGTCCCGTCGCCCGATCCTTGACCAGGGCCACGATCGATTCGTCGATCTGCCGCACGACGGAGATGACGTGGGCGCCCGGCTCCGATGGCGGGCCGTCATATAGACCGTCCACGTCAGACAGCAGCACCAGGAGCGGCGCCCGGAGGAGGTTCGCGACCATGGCCGCCAGGCGGTCGTTGTCGCCGAACGTGGTTTGCAGCTCGTCCACGGCGACCGTGTCGTTCTCGTTGATGATCGGCACGGCCCCGCACTCCAGCAGGGCCAGCAGCGTGTTGCGGACGTTCAGGTAGCGCGTGCGGTGGTTCAGGTCGTCGGCCGTCAGCAGCACCTGCCCGGCGTGCCGGCCGTGCGAGGCCAGCGCGCGGTCGTAGGCCTCGATCAGCTTGCTCTGGCCGATGGCGGCCACGGCCTGGAGGCGGGCCAGGTCCTTGGGCCGGGCGTCCAGGCCGAGCCGCCCCATGCCGGCGCCCACCGCACCGGAGCTGACCAGCACCACCTTGCGGCCCGCTTCCCAGAGGTGATGAATCTCCTCGGCCAATTGGGCCACCCGCTCCTCGTTCAGCTTGCCGCCGGCATGGGTCAGCACGCGCGTGCCGACCTTGACCACCATCAAATCCGCGGTGGCGGCGATCTCTTGGCGAAGCAGGTCGGTCATGCGATGAGGCGTGAAGAGCGAGTCGAACGGAGCCGTCTCACCAAAGGAGCGATTCTCCGCCGCCCAAGTTTAGGATATCGTGCTGCTGCTGGCACAGGCGTAACTATCCCGGCCGCTTTCCGATTCGGACCCTTGACGCCTAAGAAGCCCGGCTTCTCGGAGAAGCCGGGCTTCTGACCCTTGGGACGCCCCGCCTCGGCCCTTTTTGCATGCGGTGCGCGCGAGCAATGGTTATACTACCCAGCGATCAGTCCACGTTCTGTGGCTCATCACCCCAGACGCTTTGCGGATATCGCTTTCTGTCACGATCCAAGAAACCAACCCGACCACGAGGGAGTCGCCCCCGCCGGCCTCCCCAGCCCAGGAGAGCTCGTATGGCTGAGAAGTCTGCCACCAAGTTTCGTCGCCACGTCGTCGCCCCCCGCCTGACCGACGGGGAACTGGGCGGCAATTCGGCTCCGGCGTCCGCCGCGTCGGCCGCGTCGGTCACGGTCCACGGCGCCGGCGAAACGCAGTGGTGGTTCGACGGCCGCGGCGTGAACGACCCGGCCCTCTGGTCGGCCGTCGAAAAGGCCAACTGCATCGCCATCGTGATCGACCCGGACCAGCAGAAGCAAGTTCACACCAACAAGCAGAAAGTCGTCTACGTCGAGAAAGCCAGCCAGCTCGAGCACCTGCACGACGGCGTTTGGGTCTGGACGCCCAGCGAGGAAATCCGCGTGGCCGCCAACAAGGACGGGCGCAAGGCGGGCCTGTTCATCGACGTCGAGAACCTGGAGGCCGAGTTCCCGCATTGCATCGACGTTTGCTCGCGCGGCGACGACTTTGTGGTCATCGACATCGAGCACGCCACCTACATCCCCTACGAGCTGCTGCTGGCCAAGACCGAGGGCAAGCCGACGCGCATCCTCCGCACCGTGCCGATCAAGGGGCTGCAAGGCACCGTCGATGACATCAACCAGTCGCTGAACGCCTTTGCGACGATGGAGCGCGGCGTAGGCGTGCTCTTCCGCAGCCGAAACCCGGCGGCCGTCGAGAGCCTGACCCGCAACCTCTCGCACCGGCAAAGCGGCAAATGCCAGCTCGTGAAGGCGAAGGTGGTGGAGGTCCGCCACACCGGGCTGGGGCACCGCGTGTGCGTCGATACCACCACGCTGATGAACGCCGAGGAAGGGATGATCGTCGGCTCGACCGGTTGGGGCGGCATCTTCGTCTGCTCCGAGACGCACTACCTGCCGCACATGAACCTCCGCGAGTTCCGCATCAACGCCGGCGGCGTGCACTCGTACATCTGGGGCCCCAACGACCAGCACCTGTACCTCAGCGAAATGCGGGCCGGCACGGAGTTGCTGTGCGTCGATATCCACGGCAACTCGCGCGTGGTCACCGTCGGCCGGGCGAAGATCGAGCGCCGGCCGCTGTTGTGCATCCGCTGCAGCGTGTCGCTCGACCAGGTCCCCGACGAAGTCCGCAAGTTGATCGAAGCGGCCCAGTTCGCGGCGCTGGAAGTTACCCCCAGCGGCGAAAAGATCGCCGCCGAAGACCAGAACTGCGTGTACATCAACACCTTCCTGCAAAACGATTGGCACGTCCGCATCATGGGCGCCGATGGCAAAGTGCGGCACAGCACCCTGGTGCAGCCCGGCGACGAGCTGTGGGCCCACGTCGATGTGCCGGGCCGGCATACGGGCTTGAAGGTGACTGAGCATATCATGGAGAAATAAGGCGATGAGTCGTTGTGGCGTTCCGATGGCGACCCACCCAGTCGTCACACTAGCCCGCCGTGCCAGCGAGGGAGGCGCTGCCGATGGAGCCGGATCGGCGACTGGTCGATGAGCTTTACCGCGAGCGCGTGCGGCGCGCGCGGGCCATGACGGCGGACGAGAAGTTCGCCGCCGGCCCGGCGCTGTTCGAATACGCCTGTGAGATCACGATGGATGGGATTCGTG
>JBGQHD010000162.1:0-8368 GCA_041497795.1 Planctomycetia bacterium | reverse complement strand
CAGCTCGCTGTGTGCCATCCGCGGACGGCAGAGCGCGGCGAACAGCCTGGGCATGAGCCCGCAGACCGGCATCCCGCACAACAACCGCGTGGGCGACTTCGATCCCTTCGCGCTGAGCGTGATCCTCAAACGCACCGGCAAGCCGCTCGATGAAGTGCTGGACGATCTGGCCGAGCGCGGCGGCCTGTTGGGCGTGAGCGGCGTCAGCGGCGACGTGCGCGACCTGGAAGAGGCAGCCGCCAAGGGCAGCGGCCGCGCCCAGCTCGCGCTGGACGTGTTCACGAGCGCCGTGCGGCATTATCTCGGCGCTTACCTGGTCGAGCTGGGCGGGGCCGACGTGATCGTCTTCACCGGCGGCATCGGCGAGAACGGCGTGGGCGTCCGACGCACTGTCTGCGCGGGGCTGGAGCAGTTGGGCATCGTGCTGGACGAAAAGGCCAATGCATCGGCCAAGGGCGAAGCCGCAATCCATGGCAGCCAAAGCCGTGCACAGATTTGGGTGATGCCCACAAACGAGGAAATCGTCGTCGCCCGCCAAGCGGTGGAGCTGTTGTCCGGCGGCAAGACAGCCGCCAGGGACAAATAACGAATGACAATGGACCACTGACCACGGACCAATCCCATGTTTGTCGCCAAAGTCACCGGATCGGTCGTCGCCACGCAGAAAGTGGCCTCGATGACCGGCCAGAAACTGCTGGTCGTCGAGCCGTATCGCGTGGACGAGGCCGATCCCACGCGGCTCAAGGCCACCGGCCGCACTTTTGTGGCCGTCGATACGGTCGGCGCCGGCACCGGGGAGTTCGTGCTGATCGTGCAAGGCTCCAGCGCCCGGTTGACCCCGGAGACGAAACAATTGCCGATCGATGCGGCCATCATCGGCATCGTCGATTCGGTACACCTGGATCAGCAGTGTGTGTTCAAGAAAGATCAGTAGTCTTTGTGCCTGGTCCTTTTGCCTTTGCCGAGGTGACGCGAAGCCGCCGCAAATCACAGGACAAATGACCAAGGACTAATGACCAAGGACCATTCCATGCCAGCCACCGAAGATCTCATTCGCAACGTCGTGCAGCAGGTGTTATCGCAGATGCGCGGCCCTGGGCAAGTGAACGGGCGCGGCTATCGCGGCCGGCACGGCGTCTTCACTTGCGTGAACGAGGCCGTGGCCGCCGCCGGCGAAGCCTTCGAGGAACTGAGCGGCCGGACCATCGAGGACCGCAAGCGGATCATCGACCACATCCGCCGCATCTCCATCGACCAGTGCGTCGAGTTGGGCACGATGGAGATGAACGAAACCAAGATTGGCCGTCTGGAACATAAGATCGAAAAGCTGAAGACGCTCGGCGAGCGCACGCCGGGCGTGGAGTTCATGCGCAGCGAGGTCTTCAGCGGCGACCACGGCCTGGCGGTGATCGAGCACGCCCCCTTCGGCGTCATCGGGGCCATCACGCCGGTCACGCATTCGCTGCCCACCATCACCGGCAACGCGGTCAGCATGATCGCCGGGGGCAACACGCTGGTCGTCAACCCGCATCCCAGCGGCAAGCGCGTGGCGGCCGAGGGGGTGCGACGCTTCAACAAAGCGATCTACGACGATCTGGGCATCGACAACCTCGTCTGCGTGATCGCCGAGCCAACACTGGAGAGTGCCCAGGCGATCTTCAAGCACCGCGATATCGCGATCATTTGCGTTACGGGTGGGCCCGCCGTGGCCCGCGCGGCCCTCAACAGCGGCAAGCGGGCTATTGTCGCCGGGCCAGGCAACCCGCCGGTGGTGGTGGACGAAACGGCCGACCTGGACCGCGCGGCGCGATCGATCATCAAGGGCGCGGCCTACGACAACAACCTGCTGTGCATCGGCGAGAAAGAAGTGTTTGTGGTCGAAGAGGTCTTCGACGCCATGCTGAAAGCGATGGAGCGGGCCGGCGCCGTGCGGCTGAATGCCCGCGAGGTCGAGGCCCTGACAAAAGTCGCCATCACGCAGGTCGGCGAAGGCGAGCACAAGCACGACGTGCCGGCCAAGGAGTACCTCGGCCAGGACGCCGCCGTGCTGGCCCGTGGCATCGGCAAGCAAGTTCCCCAGGGCACCGAACTGCTCTTCGGCGAGACCGACGAGAGCAATCCGTTCGTGCCCGTCGAGCAGATGATGCCGTTCCTGCCCTTCGTGCGTTGCCGCGACGTGGACGAGGCCATCGCCAAGGCGAAGTATTACGAGCACGGCTTCCGGCACACGAGCATGATCCACTCCAACAACGTGCGAAACATGACCAAGATGGGCCGCATGATGGATACCACGCTGTTCGTCAAGAACGGCCCGTGCATGGCCTCGCTCGGGCTAGGGGGCGAGGGCTACTTGTCGTTCTCCATCGCCACGCCGACGGGCGAAGGAGTGACGACGCCACTGACGTTCACCCGCGAACGGCGATGTTCGCTGATCGATGACTTGAGGATCTTGGGAAAGGCGTAGGTTGTCAGTTGTTAGTTGTCAGTAGGATGCTGTACCACCTGTTATTTCACAACCAACAACTGACAACGAACAACTGACTAACCATGCAACTCGCCCGCGTACTCGGCAGCGCTGTCGCCACGGTTAAGCACCCGACGATGAATGGGTGCAAGCTGCTCGTTGCGCAGCCGTTGGCAGCGGACGAGCGGTCGGCGGACGGGGAGCCGCTCTTAGTGGTCGATTTCCTCGGCGCGGGCCGAGGTGAGACGGTGATCATCACGAATGACGGCCGCGTGGCCCGGGAGCTGTTGAAGAACGACACCACGCCGGTTCGCTGGACAACGCTGGGAATTAGGAATTCATGAAGTCCACGGCTGGCGAGATCGAACAGGCAAGTATTGAGCAGCTCGTGCGCGAAGTGCTGCGGCGGTTGGATGCCCCAGGCGGGGCGCCGCAGGGACGGACGAGCGAACGGGAGGAGGCTACCCAGGGCGGCGGGGGGCTGACGCTTACCGGCCGAGTCGTTTCGCTGGCTGACGTGAACGGGCGGTTGGATGGCGTAAACGCAATCAACCTCGCGCGCGGCGCGGTGCTAACGCCCGCCGCGCGCGATTACCTGATACATCGGGGAGTGGCGATCTCGCGGGGCGTGGAGGCCGGGACGACGCAACCCTTGCCGTCCGTTCACGCACTGGTCCTGGGAGTGGCCGAAACCGACTACGACCCCTCGGGCATGGTCAGCCATCTCGGAAATCGCGGGACGATCGTGCAGCAGCTTGCCCGGACCGGCTTGGCCAGCGTGGTGCGAGAGACGTGCGATGCCGTGGCACTTGGCGGCCAACGAGGACTGCTGCTTACGGCGGAAACGACGGCGGCGGTATGTATGGCGAACCGGCGACAAGGCGTGCGGGCGGCGCTGGCCAACGATTCAGCCGCGGCGGAACAGGCCATGCGGTCGGTCGCGGCTAACGTGCTGGTCACCGATCCGGCGAAGGCAGGGACGTTTCAATTGCAGCGAATGGCGGAACGACTATCACAGGCCGACCTGAACCCATCGGCCACATTGGCGCGCTTCCTGGATTAATTGTATTGGAAGAAGAATTAACAACCACGAATAGCACGAATAACACGAATGATATCGGCCATCCTGTGTCTGTGGATCTCGCCGACGTGCAAGTGAGGGGCGTTTCTACCTATTCGTGTTATTCGTGCTATTCGTGGTTGCCTTCCTTGTAGAGGAATGTCACGTGCGCATCGGCGAGGTCATCGGCACGGTCACGCTCAATCGGTCGCATCCGTCGCTGGTCGGCGGGGCGTTGCGGTTGGTTGTGCCGTTGTCGCTGGCCAACTTGCAGGGAGACATCCGCCAGCGGGCCGAGGCGATCGTGGTCTACGACGACATGGGCTGCGGTCTGGGACATCAGATTGGCTTTAGCGAGGGGACCGAGGCGGCGCAGCCGTTCCATCCTGAATTGAAACCGATCGACGCCTATGCGGCGGCGATCATTGATACCGTGGAAATAGGTTAGCTCTATGGCTCGACGCACGTACGTCAACTTGCACAAGCTCAAGCAGGAAATTTGCGAGATTGGCCGGCGCCTCTATAACCGTGGGTTTGCCGCCGCCAACGACGGGAATATCAGCTATCGCCTCGGCGAGAACGAAGTGCTCTGTACGCCGACGATGCAGTGCAAGGGGTTTCTTACGCCAGAGGATCTGTGCATCGTCGATATGGAAGGCAAGCAGCTCGCCGGCAAGAAGAAACGCTCCAGCGAGGTGCTGCTCCACTTGACGATCATGAAGGAGCGGGCGGATATCAAGAGCGTCGTGCACTGCCATCCGCCGCATGCGACCGCCTTCGCGGTGGCCCGCGAGCCGATCCCGCAGTGCGTGCTGCCAGAGGTCGAGGTGTTTCTCGGCGACGTGCCGATCACGAAGTACGAAACGCCCGGCGGACAGAAGTTCGCCGACACGGTGCTGCCGTTCGTGAAGAAGACGAATGTGGTGATCCTGGCCAACCACGGCACCGTCAGCTACGGCGAGACGGTGGAGCGGGCTTACTGGTGGACCGAAATCCTCGACGCCTATTGCCGCATCCTGCTGCTGGCCCGCGACCTGGGTAAGGTGAACTACCTGAACGCGCAGCACACGCGCGAGCTGCTCGATTTCAAGACGCGGCTGGGCTTCCCCGACGCGCGGCTGGAGGTCGGCGTCGAGAACTGCGACCTGTGCGCCAACGATACGTTCCGCAGCTCGTGGAAAGACTGCGGCGTGGAGCGCAGGGCGTTCGAGGCCCCGCCGCCTTCCAGGCTCGGCTCGCCGCCGTCCAACGGCCAAGCCCGAACGGGCGGCGACCAGGAATCGCTCATTCGCGAGATTACGAATCGAGTCATGACGGCCCTGGCCGGGAAGAGCTAATAACAATAGCAACTAACAACGGACCACTGACAACTGACCAGCTTCATGAAAGTCAGCATTATCGGCGGCGGCGGATTAGTCGGTTCGTGCACCGGCTTTGCTCTGCAGACCGGCAAGGTCGTGCGCGAGATCGCGCTCTTGGACGTGAACGCCGAGCTGGCCGACGGCCAGGCCCTCGACCTGTTGCACGGCGCGACCAGCGTGGCCGACCAGGTAATCACTTCCGGCGGCTACAAGCACGTGGCGGATAGCGACGTCATCTGCATCACCGCCGGGCTGCGCCGCAAGCCGGACGAAAGTCGGCTGGACCTGATCCATCGCAACGTCGATCTGTTCCTTGGCATCCTGGGCGAGATCTCGAAGGTCGGCTATCGCGAGAGCGCGGTCGTGCTCGTGGTCTCCAATCCCGTCGATGTGCTCACCTACCTGGCCGCCGACCGGCTGAAGCTGCCCAAGCCGCAGGTGCTGGGGCTGGGCACGCAGCTCGATACGATTCGTTTCCGCAGCCTGATCGCGCAGCGTCTCGGCGCCGCGCCGACGCAGGTCTCGGCCCTGATTCTCGGCGAGCACGGCGACAGCATGGTGCCGATCTGGTCGAGCGCCACCGTCGGCGGCCTGTCGCTGGAGAAGCAGCCCGGCTGGTCGCAAAACCTGGCCAATGAGCTGTTCACCCGCACCAAAGGCTCGGGAGCGGAAGTCATCAAGAAGAAAGGCGGCGCCGGCTTCGCGGTCGGCATCGCTATCCAGGAAGTCATTGAAACGATTGCCCTCGATCGCCATCGTGTACTGCCGGTCTCCAGCGTTCAAAACGGCTGCTACGGCATCCGCGACGTGGCGCTCAGCGTGCCGACGGTCGTGGGGCGGCGCGGCGTGGTCGATACCCACGAGATCGACCTCTGGCCGAAAGAAGTCCAAGGATTGAAGAAGAGCGCCCAGGTACTCAGGCAAACCGTGGATACCGTCCTGGCCCGTGTTGGCGCGGCGAAATGAAGGACAACCACGAATAACACGAATAGAGATGTGGTGGAACGAGTTGTACTTGTACCACCCGCGGCACCGGACGGAGGCCAACGTACCACAGCGGTCGGCCTTGCTTCCATTCGTGTTATTCGTGCTATTCGTGGTTGTAAGTCTTCCTAACACAGAACACCGGCGCGGATGATCGCGTGTTGTGATGCAAAAGTCGCTGGACAAAAAGCTCGCCGCGATTCACGCCGATCCGTCGGGCTGCCGGGAGTTCATCCTGGCCGACGCCAAGGACGCCGACATGGCCTTTGGCATCGGCGCGCCGGGGCGGTCGCCGGAGGCCCATGCGGGCGAAACGCCCTTTCGCTCCCTGGCCGAGTATCGCGAGCAGATGCGGCAGATCGTGCGGCAAGGGTTGGTCGATATCATGCTCATGTCGGCCAGCAGCAGTGAGGTGCTGACGATCCAGGAGCAGCTCTTCGACGACAGCACCGTCACGCCAGCCGCGCGGGCCAACGACACCAGCGACATCTGGGTGGTGCGCGGTGGGCGGTATGCCGAACACGCCTCGCGGCCGTTCCGCTCGGCAACGATCGATCACATTCAATGCGGTCGTGTCGAGTGCCGGCCGGAGGAGCGAGCGCTCGGATCGAACCTCGGCCTCTACAGCATCACGTTCAACAACCGCCTGGAGCAGGACGAGCGAGCGCTGGAGGAGTACCGCGCGTTCCGGCTCGAAGCCGAGGGGCGCGGGTTCCGCCACTTTCTCGAGCTGTTCGATCCCAATGCGCCGCACGGGCTCTCGCCGGAGCAAGTGCCGCAGTTCATCAACGACTGCGTCGCCCGAACGCTGGCCGGAGTGACGCAAGCCGGCCGGCCGCTCTTTTTGAAAATGGTCTACCACGGTCCCAAGGCCATGGAGGAGCTGGCCGCCTATGACCCGCACCTGGTGATTGGCATCCTGGGCGGCGGCGCGGGCACCACGTACGACGCGTTCAAGTTGCTGGCCGAGGCCCAGAAATATGGCGCCCGCGTGGCCCTCTTCGGCCGCAAGATCAACGGTGCCGAGTGCCAGTTGGCCTTCGTGCAGTTCCTGCGGCTGATCGTCGATGGCCAGATTTCGCCGGAAGAGGCCGTGCGCGGCTACCACGGCGTGCTCGCGAAGCTCGGCCTCCGGCCGCATCGTTCGCTGGAGGACGACCTGCGTCTGCAAACGGGCGTGATGAGCTACCACGGCGCGAGCGTATCGGTTCCAGCCGGGGGGACATCGACCTCGGTGGCTCCTGCCGCATCGGCTGCTGAGAAGAAGGACTGCGGCTGTGACGGGCACTCCGACGGGCACGGTGACCCGCGCGGCGAAGATGCCGCCTCGCACGGCAAGTGCGGGTGTGCGAAGCAACGGAAGGAGGCGTCGTCGCTCGTGGAGGACCCCTCGGCCGGCTCGTCCGCGGCGGTAGATTTCCGCCGCATGAGTTCTGCGGAAAAGCTGGCCTTCAACAAAGCCCGTCGTGACCGGATTTTCGGCAAATAGCGGCTTCCTCGGCTCGAGGGCTCCTTTCGGCTGTTGGGAGCACCGCGACTGTCGCGTGCGACGGGGAGCGAGGCCCTATCTCTTGCCCAGCCGTTACGGTCCAAGTTGCGTCCTGCCAGGGATGCTAGCTGTGCCGTCGCCAACTGCAATGCTTCAAAGTCCCAGGCTGGCGGCCGATACAACTGCAAGCGTGGTAGCATGCCTGCGCTTGGCTGCGGAGTTCGGCTCCGGCGACGGTTGTGGCGCGCGCGGCATGGCGATCGGCGGCGGCGGTTCATCCGCCCACAACTCACTTTCCAGGAGGGAATTCGGACATGAGATGGATTGCATCGCACGTGTTTACGGCCGTGGCGCTGGCCGGCTTGTTCCAGACCGGCGCGTTTGCCCAGGACAGCAGCGAGATCCTCTCGCTGCGAACGGAAGTCGAGGGCCTGCGGCGCGAGATCGCCACCGGCATGACGGCCGGCTACGACCAGGACAAGAAACCGGCGGCTGCCCCCGCAGCCAGCGGCGGCGGCGGCTGCGGCCAGAGCTGCGGCTGTGGCAATAGCTGCGGCTGCGGTTGTGGGACCTGCTGCGATAGCTGCTGCAACTCGTGCTGCCAGACAGGCGGCACCTGCGGCGGCTTCGAGCCTTGCTGCCACTGCCCCGGCTTGTGGGTCTCGGCCGAGTTGATGTGGTTCCGGTATCACCGCGCCGACGGCGTTCGCGTGGGCGTCAATCCCGGCGAGCAGGCCGAGTTCGATTTCGAGATCACGCCCCGCTTCACGGTCGGCTGGGTCGGCGAAGACGGCCTGGGCGCGCGGGTCCGTTATTGGGAGTTCGACCACAACGCGAACGCCGATCCGGCGCTCGAGCCGGGCAGCCAGGTGCAGGTCGATACCTACACCTTGGACTTCGAAGTGTTCGACACCTTCTGCCTCAACCGCAATTGGGACCTGGAGCTGTCGGCCGGTATCCGCTACTGCGACTTCTTGGAGCAGATGATCGACGCCGACGCGGCCGAGGGT
>JBGQHD010000161.1:0-8403 GCA_041497795.1 Planctomycetia bacterium | reverse complement strand
CATGTGAGACTCGAACTACGCGAGACGCAAGAAAGCCCGGCTCTTGCAAAAGTAGCCATCTCGCTCCGCGAGATGAACGCATCACGCGGAGCGTGATGCCTACACTGCAAGAAGCCGGGCTTCCCACACGCTCAGAGATTCTTCGTTGCGCTCAGAATGACAGACTTTCGCGCCGCGCCATCATCCGACGATCCTCTCTACGAGGCGATCTGCTGCTGTTGCTCCAAAAACCCGACCAATTGCTGGCTGCGGACCGGGTGCTGGAGCTTGCGCACCGCCTTGGCTTCGATCTGCCGCACGCGCTCGCGGGTGACCTTGAAGATGCGGCCCACCTCTTCCAGCGTGTAGGTGTAGCCGTCGCCCAGGCCGTACCGCAAACGAATGATCTCCCGCTCGCGATAGGTCAGCGTCTTGAGCAGCGACTCGATCTTCGAGCGGAGCATGGCGCGGGCCGCTTCGCTCATCGGGTTGTCGCTGGTGTGGTCTTCGATGAACTCGCCGAAGCTGCTGTCCTCGCTCTCGCCCACCGGGCGGTCGAGGCTCACCGGCTGCCGGCCGATGTTCATCACCCGCTGCGTCTCTTCCAGGCTGATGTTGGCGGCGTAGGCCGTTTCCTCGGTCGTCGGCTCGCGACCCAGCTCCTGCTGAAGCCGCTTGGAAGTGTTGCGGAGCTTCGACAGCACGTCGATCATGTGCACCGGGATACGGATCGTGCGGGCCTGGTCGGCGATCGCGCGGGTGATCGCCTGGCGTATCCACCACGTGGCGTAGGTGCTGAACTTGTAGCCGCGGCGGTACTCGTACTTGTCTACCGCCCGCATCAGGCCGGTGTTGCCTTCCTGGATCAGGTCCAGGAAGCTCAGGCCGCGGTTGCGGTACTTCTTGGCGATGGAGACCACCAGCCGCAGGTTGCCGCCGGACAGGTCGCGCTTGGCCTGCTCGTAGTCGGTCAGTTGCCGACGGATGACTTCCAACCGGCGGCGGAGCGAGGCCGGGCTTTCCAGCGTCAGCAGCATCAGGTCGCGCAGCTCCTTGCGGAGGTTGGCGCGATCGTCCTTACAGGCCGTGTTGCCTTCCAGCGCGGCCAGGCGGGACTGCAACTTTTCCATCTGCCGCGAAACTTCTTCCATCTGCCGCACCATCTGCTGCACGCGCCGCGTGCGCAGGCTCAGCTCTTCCACCAGTTGCAGCGTCTGGCGGCGGCGGGTGATGAACCGCTGCCGGGCCGCCAGCCGCTCCTCGTGCGGCCGCTGCTTGTGGACGAAGACCTTGAACTCCTCGCGGTTCGCGTCCAGCAGCTCCTGCAGCGCCGGCAGGTTCCGCGGCATGCGGTCGAGGATTTGCTCCTTGGTCAGGCATTCCGTGAGCGAAACCTTGATCGTCCGGTCAAACGGCAGCACGCCCTTGTGGACTTTGCCCAGGGTCTCGACGGTGGCCCGCATGGCCAGGTCGCAGCCCAGCACGGTGCGGCGGAAGCGCTTGCGGGTGACCTCGATCTTCTTGGCCAGGGCGATTTCCTCTTCGCGGGAAAGCAGAGGAATTACGGCCATCTGCGAGAGATACATCCGGATCGGGTCGTCGCTCCACTTGGCCTCTTCGATCTTGAGCTGCGGCTGCGGGGCCGGGGCCGGCTCCGCGGGCGCGGCTGCGCCGTCCGTGGACGGGGCTTGCCCGTTTAGCGGCTGCAATTCCAGCGAGAAAATCTCGTCCGCCGGCGCTTCGGCCGCCGCCCGGTCGGCCGCGGCCTCCAACGCGGGCTCCGGCGCCTCCTCGAGCAGCTCGATCCCTTGCTCTTCCAGGGCCACCAGCAGGTTGTCGAGCTTGTCGGGATTGACGGCCTCGTCGGGCAAGTAGGCGTTGACCTCGTCGTAGGTCAGGTAGCCTTGGGCCTTGCCTTTGGCGATCAGGTCGTGCAGTTCCAGGTCCAACATGTCCACGGGAATACCTCCGGCGCTGGCCGCAGCGCTTCACGCGATTATGGTCCGCTGCGCACGGAGAGACAACCCGGCGAAACGGACCCTAGCGAGCGAGGCCCCGACTCCTCCGTGAGTCGAGCGAGTCCTTACCGCGCCCGCTGATGCTCGACGAAATGTCGTGGATTGGCTTGTTGCTGCTTAATGATGTCAAGCACGACGTGTCCGGACTCATCCTCCGGAACCTGCCCTTCGCGAAGACGCGCGGCCTCACGTCCCTGCTGCCAGTCCGCGTCTCGTTGGTGAAAGCGCGCCATGATATCGCGCAGTTCCTGTTGTACGGCGTCGGCTTGTTTGCGGTAAGTGCGGTTCTGGCTCGCCTCGTCCAGCTCGACCAGCAGGTTCTTGAGCGCGGCGTCCTCGAGCCGGATCATCAACCGCTCGAAGGTCGGCGGCTGCCCTTCCTGCACCAGCAGGCAGCAATGTTCGTACAAGGCCCGGCAGCGCGGCGAGCCGAGTTGCCCCGGCGCCAGCGACGCGCTGACCTCGCGCAACAGGTCCAGCTCCTGGACGATGTCCGCCTTCTGAACGATGTCGGCGGCCAGGAGCACCGCTTCGAGCAAAAGCCGTTCCCAACGCTCGGTGGATGCATCGAAGCTCGTGCCGCCCTCGGCCGACGGCGCGGGCGCGGCCGCTGACGATGGCTTTCGTGCCGTTTGGCTTGCCGGGCGGCGCTGGTTCGCGCGGCGCATCTCGGCCAGCCGCTTGCGCAGCACGGCTTCGTCCACGCCCGACGCGTGCGCCAGGCGGCTGAGAATCCGCGCCACCCGCAGGCTGGAAGCGTCCGACGTGCGTTCATCGAGCCGCGGGGCCTTGGCCAGCGTGGTCAGCACCTCTTCCAGGGCCGCATGGGCCTCGTGCGTGCCGCGCGACAGGCCCAGGCCACCGCTCACGCCGCGCAGCTTGTGCTCCAGGGCGTCCACCGCCCCTGCCAGCAGCGACGTGAACTGCTCCGCCCCGCGCTGCAGCAGGAAGTCGCACGGGTCGAGATCATCCGGCAGGGTAAGGATCCGCAGATCGACCTGCTGGGCGACGAACAGCTCCAGCACTTCGTTGGCCCGGCGGCGGCCGGCTTCATCGCCGTCCAGCACGAGGATGATCTGGTCCGCCATGCGGCCCAGGTCTCGCACGTGCGTCTCGCCCAAGGACGTGCCGAGCACGGCCACCGCGTGGCGAATGCCGAGCTGGTGGGCCAGCAGGCAGTCGGTGTAGCCCTCCATCACCAGGGCCGTCTTGCCCTGGCGGATCGCATCGCGGGCCATGTCCAGCCCGTAGAGCAGCTTGTGCTTGGAAAACAGCGGCGTCTCGGGCGAGTTGATGTACTTGGCGGCCGACTGGTCCTTGAACTCCGGCAGGATGCGGCCGCCGAAGGCCACCGGCCGGCCCTGCGGGTCGCGGATGGAGAACATCAGCCGGCCGTTGAAGCGGTCGTAATAGCTGCCGCTCCCCTCGCGGCGGCCGAGCACGCCCGCCTCCGAAAGAAGATTGAAGTCGATCCCCTCGCGCCGCGCGTGCCCTTGCAGCCAGCTCCAACTATCCGGAGCGGCGCCGAGGTGGAACTTCACCACGCTGTCCTGGCTGATGCCGCGCGACTTGGCGTATTTGCGGGCCGGCTCGCCTTCGGGCAGCCGCAACAGGCACTCGTGATACTTGCGCTCGGCCCAGGCCATCACGTCGTAGAGCGTGAGCTTGCGGCCGCGGTCGGCCTGACTCGAGCCCATGGCGGCGGGGGCGAGCTGGATGCCGGCCCGCTCGGCCAGCGAGCGCAACGCCTCGGGGAACGTGACGTTCTCGTACTGCATCACGAAGCTGAACACGTCCCCGCCGACGTCGCAGACCCAGCACTTGTACGATTGGCGTTCCGGATTGATCTTCAGGCTGGGGCGGCTGTCTTCGTGCCAAGGGCAGAGGGCTTTGAAGTTGCGGCCCTCGCGCTGCACGTCGCCCAGATAGTCGCGCACCAGTTCGACGATGTCGATCGCCTGCCGAACGCGTTCCTTCGTATCGAACGAGGCTTGGGCAGACAAAGGTGGCTCCTTGCGATCCGTCTCGGCGATTCTGTCGGCGATCCGTCCCGCCACGCATCCGCCGTGCGGCAGTGCAGCGGCAACGTGCTTCGCGGTGAACTAGGCGAGAGGACCCTGGAATTACAACTGGCGGTGTAAAAACCTTGGCGGGATTCGCCGCCACGCACTGGCTTCGCCGTCGCGGCGTTGCCGTCGAATGCGACGCATTATAAGACTGCCCAGCAGTGCGTCAATGACGCGATATTTGCAAATGCTGGCAGTGCAGCGACTTACGGCTTTTTTCCATGCCATCAGTGGCGGCAGAGGGGTGCTAGCGGGGGCCAGGGCAGGAGTCAGGGAACAGGGGACAGGAGTCAGAGGGCCGACCAGTGGTTGAGTGAGGTGCAGCTCGCTGCCTCCTGCCTCCTGCCTCCTAAACAAAAAACCCTCATCCGGTGGTCCGGATGAGGGTTTCAATGGCGTTAGTGTTTGCAGTAACCGATCGCCGCCCTACTTCGGGCAATCGACCGGTTCGGTTTCCACCTTGTACACCGGCGACTGGTCGCAGGCGCCGCCGGGGTGGCATGAAGCGCCGTCGGTCGAGGTCGAGACGCGCTTGCTCGAGCGCTTGTGCTGCGAGACTTGCGTCCGCAGCTTGGCGTTTTCTTCCTTGACCTGCTCCAGAGCGCCTTCGAGCTTCTCGATCTTGGCTTCGAGCTTCTCGTTGCCCGCGGCTTCGCTCTTGGCCGTGTGCATCTCGACGACCGCCCCGACGATCTCGACCAGCATCTCGTCCTTGCGGGCCGAGCTTTCGGACTGCGACTTGATCCATTCGACCAAGACCTGGTCCTTGTTGCCGCTGTTCTGCTGCGCGGCGGTCAGGCGGACGACCTCCTGGCGGGCTTCGGCCAGGGCGGCGCGGAGGCATTCCTGCTCGTCGGCCCAATCCTCTTTGGCCTGCAGCCGAGCGTGCAGCGCGGCGTTCTCGGCCATCACGGCGGCCAGCTTGTGGAACATCTCCGGATGCGGACCCATCACCGGGCACACGGGCGACGGCGGCGGAGGCGGAACCGGCCCAGACATGAATCTCGCCGACGCCGGCCCACAGCCCGCCGGGCAGCACGGACCCGCGTTTGCGCAGCAGCCAGGACCCATCGCGCAGCAGCCAGGACCCGTTGCGCAGCAGCCCGGACCCGGCGAGTAGCAGCCCGGACCCGGCGAGTAGCAGCCCGGACCCGGCGCGCAGCAGCCAGGATTGGCCGGGCAAGAGATCGTGAAATCGAAGGCGCAGCCGCCGGCCGGGCAGGCGGTCTGCTTGTCCTTGCTGCACTGGCACTGGCCGCACTCGCACTTGCAGGCGCAGGCGGCCGCGCCGGCTTGCATCACGCCGTAGGGGTGGCCCCAGCAGTTGGCCGGCGCGCAGCCCGCGGCGTTCGTGCCCATCGGCTTGCAGCCCATGGCGCCGCCATAGATGCGGCCGAGCTGGTAGGGGAATTGCGCCGTGGGGTTACACGGCTGACACTTCGTGCCGGGCGAGCAGCTCGAGTCGGCGCAGTTGGGCTTGCCGGAGCTGGCATTCCAGCCCTTGAACCAGTTGCCGAAGAACCAGCCGTCGCAGCAGCAGTCGTCTTCGTCGGCGCATTGGACGTTGTCGCCGTCGTCGTCGGAGTCGTCATCGCCGGCGTCGTCATCGTCGCCTTCGTCATCGTCGCCGCTGTCCTGGCAGCGACAATCGCTGCAACGGTCGCAGCGGTGTTCGCAGCGGCACTCGTCCTCGCAGCCTTCGTCGTCGCACGAGCAGTCTTCGTCGCAGCCAGGCTCTGCGGGGCAGGTCTGCGCCTGGCAAGCGTGAGACTTGCAGCCCTGGCCCGAGTGGCCCTGGGCGCATTGATGGCTGCCGCCTTGGCAAGGCTTATCGCCGCCGCCGGCCCAAGCGGCCGAAGCCGTCAGGCCGACCGCGAAAATCGCGGCCAACAACAGACGTGAAGCAAAAACGTGCATCTACGGAACCCTCCGTGGTGAGAAGTGTGCACCCGAGCGGGTGCGAAACGTGAAGTGAGTAACGGTGACTAACGCCGCGGATCGGGGCGCGAGTCGGGTGGAAGTGGATCGGACGCTGATGGCGCTGAAGGCAGAGGATCGTCCTCGGGGCCCGGTTCGGCCGCGGCAGGCGCCGGCGCCAAGTCCAGCCGGATGGTGCCTGCGGCGTCGACGCGGCCGCTCGTGGGCCACAGCTCGATGCGTCGAGCAGCGAGCGTGCAGGGCGGGAGCCCTGACGCCGGCCCGCTCAGCAGGCGGGCCGGATTGCCGTCGCTTCCCTCAATCATGAGGGACACGCCGTGCGAGGGGTCGCTGCCGATCACCAGGCGATCAGCCGTCAGCAGGAACTCGTTGCCTTTCGCCGGGCGGCAACGGACGGCGACGTTGCCGCGAAAAGCAGCGGCGATACCGCCGGTCTTGCCAGCCGAGAAGTTGCAGCTCTGGCAGTTGACTTGCAGCACGACCCCCTTCTCGCTCTCGGGAGCGCCGACGGGTGCGGAGAGGACTTGCACCTCGCCCTTGTTGACGACCAACCAAAAGTCCAGGCCGGCGGCTTTGGCGGCACCTGCGCCCGGCCAGCACGTCGCCAGACCCGCGGCGGCAGCAAGCAATAGCGTTGGCTTCATGGGTCCCTCGGAGTGGTATTTGTCTTCGTGGCGGCTGCCGCAGGTTGCAAAACTCAGACCGTAAGTCAGCGGGCAGGGCGCCGTGGCTTCCAGCGTGGGGCAACCTTGTACCGTCGGAGGCGAAAGCCCGCTACGGCGTCACGCAACGCGTTCATCACTCTGTAAAATTTGCAATTTGCCAGCCGCACAGGCGTTGAGTACGCTGCCAGCAACGCGGCAACCGTGAGGTAGGCTTCCAGCCTGCCAGCTTTGCCGCAGAGGCAGGCAAGATGCCTGGCCTCACGTCCGAATCGCGAGTTTAACGCCATGAATCTTCTGAAGTCCGCCGCCGAGGCGGTGCAGGCGGTGCTCAAAGCCAAACGCATCGGCACGCCGGTCTTCGCTCGCATCTTCGCCCATACGACGGACGATCATGGGCGGATCGAGCCGCTGTTGGGCACGGCGCTGGAAGCCGCCGGATCGTGGCTCGGCGACAGTATCTCTCGCGTGGCGGCGCTGGGCAGCGTCGCCAGCGGCCAGATCACCGTGCTGGCTTCGTTCGCCCGCGGGCAAACGGCACTCGTCTCGGCCGGCACGCGGGGCACGTCGCCGCCGCTGCTGGAGACGATGGTGCTCGGCAATCACGGCGCCCTTTCTTGGGAGCCGGCGGCGCATGAGGTGCTGGCCCAGAGGGAACCCGCCGCTGCGCTGACGGAGCGTGGCCGCCGCCTGCTCGATGCGATTCGCAAGTCGCTGGAGCTGCGCGCCGCCGTGGGGCTCGACGATGGCAAGCCGATTGCATCCGGCGCGTCGGAGAGCGCGCCGGCCGCGAAGAGCAACCCGCCATCGTCGCTCAAGAAGGCCGCCCCGCCCTTCGGCGTGCTGCTCATCGCCGGCAATCACACGCATCAGGAGAATTACGCCCGGTCGCTGGCGGCCGATAAGCGTTGCCGGCTGATCGCGGTGAGCGACGATCCGGACCTCAAGGACCGCCGCCGCGAGTGGAACGAAGACCTGGCCCGTGAGCTGAAGATTCCGTATCTGCCCAATTATCGCGAGGCGCTGGTCCGCGATGATATCCACGTCGTCAGCGTCTGCGCCGAGCCGGAGCGGCGCGCCGAGATCATCGTCCGCTGCGCCGAGGCGGGCAAGCACCTGTACCTCGACAAGCCGCTGTGCGCGTCGCGCGACGAGGCCGCGCGGATCGTGGCGGCCATCGAGAAGGCCGGCGTCGTCAGCCAGATGTTCAGCCTGGTCCGCTCCGCCGCGCCCACGCGCGTGCGGGAGCTCATCTCCTCCGGCGCAATCGGCAAGACGACCGCCTTGCACATGGACGTCACCTTCGCCAAGGGTTTCACCGGCGGGGCATCGCTCGAGAAGCCCCGTGCGGAAGACGCAAAGCCCAATCGCTTTGAGACCCTCGACTCGAAGCGCGAGTTCTACAACGTGGGCGTCTATCCGCTCGCGCAATTGCACTGGTTAATAGGCCGGCCGGTGAAGCGCGTGAGCGCGGCGACCGGGAATTACTTCTTCGCCGAGCACCAGCACAACGGCATGGAGGATTTTGGCGTGGCCCTGCTGGAGCTGGATGGCGGCCTGGTGGCCAGCATCGCCGCCGGGCGGACCGGCTGGCGTTCGCACCCGTCGTCGGGCCTCAACCGCAACTACGTGGTCGGCGACAAAGGCGTGGCGGTGATCGACGCCTATCGGCCGCGCCTGGAAGCCTGGCCCGATGCCGAACCCTGGCAGCCGCCGCGCAAACACCCACTCGACCCGATG
>JBGQHD010000160.1:0-8413 GCA_041497795.1 Planctomycetia bacterium | reverse complement strand
CCCGCTTGAGCGACGGCTCCCGCGTGAACGCGATCATTCCGCCGCTGGCCCTCGACGGCTCGGCGGTTTCGATTCGCCGCTTCGGCTCGAACCCGCTGAAGCTGGAAGACCTGCTGAACTACAAGGCCTTCACGCCGGAAATGGTGATGCTGCTGGAGGGGGCGATCAAGGCCCGGCTGAACATCATCATCTCGGGCGGTACCGGCTCGGGCAAAACGACGCTGCTCAATACGCTGTCGAGCTTTATCCCCAACGACCAGCGCGTGATCACGATTGAGGACGCGGCCGAATTGCAGCTTCAGCAGGACCACGTGGTTCGGCTGGAGACGCGGCCGGCGAACATCGAAGGCAAGGGGGCCGTCACCGCGACCGACCTGGTGAAGAACGCGCTGCGCATGCGGCCGGAACGGATCATCATCGGCGAGTGCCGTGGTCCGGAAACGTTGGACATGCTGCAAGCCATGAACACCGGCCACGAAGGCTCGATGACCACGCTGCACGCCAATACGCCGCGCGATGCCATCGCCCGCGTCGAGACCATGATCATGATGTCCGGCATTGACCTGCCCCTGAAGGCGATGCGGCAGCAGATCGCCAGCGCCGTGGACCTGATCATCCAAGCCAACCGCCTGCAAGGCGGCCCCCGCAAGATCACCAGCATCACGGAAATCGTCGGCATGGAGCAGGAGACGGTCGTGATGCAAGACATCTACCGTTACGTGCAGACCGGCGTGAACGAACAGGGCCGGGCCATCGGCAGGTTCGAAGCGACCGGCATCCGACCGACGTTCATGGATCGCCTGGAAACGGCCGGCGTGCGCCTGCCGGCCAGCGCGTTCCGCCAGCGGACGATGCTGGAGGATTAGGTTGGTGAGTGGTGAGTGGTGAGTAGTGAGTGGTCGAGGACGCCCACTCACAACCCGCCAACCACCACTCGCCACTCACCACTCACCACTGACCACTGACCATGTTCTGGATCTCCATCGCCGTATTCGTCGGGGTCGCGTGCCTGGTCGGCAGCTTGGCGCTGCTGGCGGGCGGGAAGTCCGACCCTAAGCTCGAGGACCGGCTCGACGTGCTGACCGGCCTGAAGAGCGCTAGCTCGGCCGCCGCGAAAGATACCGTCATCAAGCAGGGGGCCCTGGCCGACGTGCGGCAGGCCTCCAGCGGGCTGTGGGGCGGTATCACGACGCGGGTCGAGAACTTCCGCTACTTGTTCGACCAGGCCGACGTGTCGATCACGGCCGCCCAGCTCTTCGGCATTTCGGCCGGCTTGGCCGCCGTCGGCGGAGCGGCGGTGTGGTTCGCACGGCTCAACGTGTTCATGATCCCGGTCGCCGCACTGGCGGGGGCCGCCCTGCCGCTGATGTGGCTGCTGTTCAAACGCAAGCGCCGGCTGAAGAAGTTTCAAGCGCAGTTGCCGGACGCTTTGGAGCTGATCGCCCGCGCCCTGCGGGCCGGGCACAGCTTGGGCTCCGGACTGAACCTGGTGGCCGAGGAAATGCCCGCCCCGATCGGCACCGAGTTCAGCCGGGCCTTCGAAGAGCAAAACCTCGGCATTCCGCTGGAAGACGCGCTGAAGTCGCTCACCGTCCGCGTGCCGAACCTCGACCTGAAGTTCTTCGCCACGGCGGTGATCCTGCAGCGCACCACGGGCGGCGACCTGGCCGAAATCCTCGACAAGATCGGCTACATCGTCCGCGAGCGGTTCCGCATCTGGGGCCAGGTGCAGGCCCTCACCGGCGAAGGCCGGTTGTCGGGCATCGTGCTGCTGGCCTTGCCGCCGGTGTTGTTCCTGGCCGTTTACAATCTCAACCCCAAGTACGCCAGCAAGCTGTTCACCGACCCGATGGGGCAGCAGATGCTGCTCTGGGCCGGCGTGCTGCAGATCCTCGGCGCGCTGGTCATCCGCAAAATCGTGAACATCAAGGTCTAGTAAGATGTCTGCCATCCTGATCGCCGAGACGTTGGGGCTGCTGGCCCAGCTCAGCCTGGAAGCGGTGCTGCCGTTCGCCATTTTTGGCGCGGCCGCCGCGGGGAGCTGGCTGATGCTGGACTACTTCTCCACCGGCCGAACGCGGGCCGACGAGCGGCTCGATGAAATCCGCGACCCCAACCTCCGCCGCCGCAACGAGCAGGCCGCGACCACGAAGAAATCCAACACCATGAGCAGCATGCTGGCCAGGGCGTCGGTCGCCTCCAAGCCGCTGCAGCCCAAGAACGAATACGAAGTCAGCCGCCTCAAGGCCCGCCTCTCGGCCGCCGGTTTCCGCGGCGAGACCACCCCCAGCGTGTTCCTGGGGGCCAAGTTCATCGGGCTGATCGTCGGCTTCCTGGCCTTCGGCGGCACCATGCTGTTCATCAAGGGCATGACGCAGAAAACGCTGATGGGCACCTTCGCCGGGGCCGGCACGATGTTCTACCTGCCCGATATGATCGTCTGGTGGATCGGACGGAAGCGGAAGGAGCAGATTTTCCTCGGCCTGCCCGACGCCCTGGACCTGATGGTGGTCTGCGTCGAGGCCGGCTTGGGTCTCGATCAGGCCATGCGCAAGGTGGCCGAGGAGCTGCGGGAAAGCTGGCCGATCATCTGCGAAGAGATCGCCCTGTGCAACTTCCAGCTTCAAATGGGCCGCACGCGCCACGACGTGCTGCACGAGTTGGGCGCGCGGACCGGCGTGGACGACCTCCGCTCGCTGGCCGCGATCTTGATTCAGGCCGACAAGTTCGGCTCGGGCATCGCCCAGGCCCTCCGCGTGCAGAGCGACTCGATGCGCACGCGGCGCAAGCAACTGGCCGAGGAAAAGGCGGCCAAGACGGCGGTGAAGCTGATCTTCCCGCTGGTGCTGTTCATCTTCCCCGGCATCTTCGTGGTGCTGGTCGGCCCGGCGGCGATCCAGATCGTCAACCAGATGTTCCCGGCCATGAGCCACGGCAGCTAGCCAGGCGAGCCGGGGGCCGCACGGCGAGCGGGGGGCGTAATCCCCCCTGATAACGCGGCGCGCCTGGCGTTTTCGCCGCAGAGCGTTCATTGGGACGCCCCGCGACAGCCGCTCGAGCGACAGAGCTGCGCCGGCGTATTGCAGTGAGATTGACACCGAGGGCGGCCTGGGCAAAACTCCCGCGAGTCAACACGTCCGCGAGTCGGTGGGACCGGCGTCGAACCCTTGCATGGATGCCCGATGTACTGCTCCAACTGCGGCACGAAAGCCTCTGGGAACTTCTGTTTCGCCTGCGGCGCCCGGCTCATCTCGGCGGAGGACGCCCCCTCGCCCGCGAGCGGCCAACCTGATCCGAGCGACCAAGCGGAGAAGCCTGCGGACGAGAGGGTGCTGCGTCACGACTGGCAGCACGAGATTCGCTACGACGTGCTGCTGCACGTCTCCGAGGTGCGCGACCTGATCGCCCGCCATGCGGCGCAGAGCCGCAAAACGATGACCGGAGAGCAGTTCCTCTCGCTGTGCGACAAGGCGTTTCAGCCGCTGGCCGGCGTCTCGCTGAGCACGGTGGTGAGCATCGCGGCCCCGATCTACTCGCGGCTCGGCATCCGCACCGGCAAGGCGCACTCCGAAGTGATCGCCAAGCCAGCCGGCAAGGCCCTGGTCGCCGCCCTCTGCTCCCTGGCCCGCCACGGCCGCCAGTTGAAGCAGGTCCATCAAGCCCAGGACGGCTGCGTGGTCGAGGCCACGCTCCCCTCGGACCTGTGGTCGCTGGAAGGCGAGCTGGTCATCTCCGTCCGCCGCCACGGCCCCGGCACGTTCATCGAGGCCACCACGAAAATCCCCGGACAGCTCTACGATTGGGGCAAGAGCAAGCAATGCTTGCAGCAGTTGTTCGAGGACGTGAAGATGCTGGTGGTGTGATCATTGGACACTAACCCGACGCGCAAGCGAGGGAGATGCGGAATCCATCTCATTTCCAAATCTCCCTCGCTTGCGCGTCGGGTTAGTGTGAGACCCGCCTACGGCCTCCGCCCCTCCGGCAAAAACAGCTCATTCACCTTGTTCGCCGCAATCTCCTCTGGCGTGCCGCCATCCCAGGCTTTGGGCGGCGTTTTGCCTGCGGGATACAAGCCCTCCATCGGCCCCCAGACGACGTCCACCTGGTCGGTAAAGAGGTCGCCGATCAAGAGGTCGGTGACCTTGCCCTTGAGATGCGGGTAGTGGCGGACGAAGTTGCCGAAGCTGAAGCCGTCGTAGTATTCGCAAACTAGCCGCCGCATGCGGTCCACGCCCTGGTTGAAGGCGTCGCCCCACTTGCCGAGCTGGGCAGCGGAGAGGTCCTTCTTCTGGAAGCCCTCCACGATCGCGTCGGCGGCCATTTCGCCGGAGCGCAGGGCCAGGAGCACGCCGGAAGAGTACAGCGGGTCGAGGAAGCCGAACGCGTCGCCAATCAGCACCCAGCCATCGCCGGCCACCTGCGTGGCGCGGTAGGAATAGTCCTTGGTGGCGAAGTAGCCGGTCACGCGCTTGGCCGCGGCGACGCGCTGCTTCACGGCCGGGCAGGCGTCCACTTCCTCGTGGTAGGTCTGCTCGTGGCCGCCGCGCCCCTTGAAGAGGTAATCGAACGAGGCCACCACGCCGACGCTGACGATGTTGTCGTGCAGTGGGATGTACCAGAACCAGCCCTGCTTGCTGGGCGTCTGGATGACCAGCGTGGCCCCTTCGTCGCGGCCCGTGTCGCGATAGGCCCCCTCCCAGTAGGTCCAGATGGCCCCCTTGTTGAGCAGCGGGTCCCAAACGCGGAGCTTGAAGCGGTTCTGCAACAGGCCGCTCTGGCCGCTGGCGTCGACCACGACGCGGGCCCGCACCTCGCGCTGCGTGCCGTCGGCCTCTTGGATTCGCACGCCGACCGCAGCACCCCGGCTGCTGGGAGCAGCCGGGGTGCTGACCGCGGTTTCCCCGTCGCCCTCAAACAGCACGTCCAGCACGCGCACGCCTTCGTGCGCCTCGACGCCGTGCTCGCGGGCGTTGTTGAGCATCAACTGGTCGAACTCGCTGCGGACCACCTGCCAGGTCTGCGAGCACTCGTGGGGCTTATTGTCCCAGAAGTAGAACGGGGCCGAGAGCTTGCCGCTGGCGTTGACGAACTGCACGCTGTACTTCTTGACGAAGCGGCTCTGCCGCATCTTGTCGAGCATGCCCAGCCGCTTGAGCACCCAATAGGTTTCGGGGATCAGCGACTCGCCGATGTGGAACCGCGGGAACCGCTCGCGCTCGAAAAGCTGCACGCGGCAGCCCTGCTGGGCCAGCAGCGTGGACACCGTCGAGCCGGCAGGCCCCCCGCCGATGACGACGACATCGGCCACATCCGACGGCGTGACTGAACCGACCATGACGTTCTCCCGGCTCCGAGAATTCGCGCCCTTCACATTAGAAGGTCGAACGATAGTTGTCCAGACAATTGTCGGCGCGGCCTCAAAGTAGTAGGCACGCTCCGCGTGCCGTTGTGGCGACGGCACACGGAGTGTGCCTGCTACGAGTGACCGGTCGGCGCGGCGAGCCGGCCATGGACGTGGAGGTCGCCCCCCAGCTCTTGCACCTCCGGGTCCGGCAAGGCGAGCGCCGCCGAGATCAGGTCGCGCCCACGGCCGCCCAGCGGGCCCGGGGCATCCGCGCCGCCGATCAGTTTGAGCGCGATGAACACGTGGACCTCGTCGATCAGGCCCTCGTCGAAGAAACGGCCCAGGAGACCGGCGCCTCCCTCGATGAGCACGTTCGTCATGCGACGGCGGCCAAGCTCAGCCAGCAGGGTATTCAGGTGCTCGGCGTGGGTCTGGCCGGCACAGACGAACACTTCGCAGCCCGCATCGGCCAGCCGGCGGCGGTCGCTCTCTGGCGCGCTCTGCCCCGCCGCAACGAGCACCGGCGTCTCGCGCGCGGTCTTCACCAGTTGGCTGTCGGACGACAGCGTGGCAAGTGAATCGACGACAATCCGCGCGGCGGTGCGCGGGCCGGCCGGCCGGGCCGTTAGCAACGGGTCGTCGATCGCCGCCGTGCGGCTGCCGACGACGACGGCATCGACCCGGCCGCGAAGCTGGTGCACGACGGCCCGCGAGGCCTCCGACGAAATCCACCGGCTATCGCCCGTGCGCGTGGCGATCTTGCCGTCCAGCGTCATGGCCCATTTGGCGATGATCCAAGGCCGGCCGGTCTGCACGAGCCTGAGATAGGGCGCACTCTGCCGCCGGGCCTCCTCTTCGAGCAGACCGACCTCGACGGCAATCCCGGCCGCTTCGAGCGTCGCCAATCCGCCGCCGCTCACCGCCGGAAAAGGATCGCGCTGCGCGACGACCACCCGCGATACGCCCGCGGCAATCACCGCCTCGGTGCAGGGCGGGGTCTTGCCGTGGTGGCAGCACGGCTCCAGCGTGACGTACATCGTGGCCCCAGCCGCCCGCGGCCCAGCCACGGTCAGGGCTTCGACCTCGGCGTGCGGCCCGCCGTAATGGCGGTGCCAGCCCTCGGCGACGAGCTCGGCGCCGCGGGCGATCACGCAGCCGACCATGGGGTTCGGTTCGACGTACCCCTCGCCGCGCGCTGCCAGCTCCAGCGCGCGGCGCATGTGCCAACGGTCGAGATCCGACTGCTGCATGGCTGCGTCTCTTGTAGGACGGATTTTCAATCCGTCCGATCACGCGCGGACCTGCCGGACGGAGTGACAGTCCGTCCTACGGCTGGGCCTAGCCTGGAATAATCAGCGACGGCTTGCCTGCCGCGGCCGGCTGGTCGCTGCCGGGCGTCCAGAGCTTGCTGGCCGGGGCGGCCGGCTCGGCCTCGGGATCTCCGGCATCGGCCAGATCGCCCGGCTGCGTGCGCGGCCGGCCGTCGGGGCCGACCACGCCCATCCGCACGAACAGGTTCCGCAGCGCCTGGGCCACGCCCGGCTCGTCGACGTGCTCTTGCAGGAGATGGTTGATGAGCCGCGTGGCGTCCTCCGGCTCGCCCCGCCGCATGTGCAGCGAGACCTCGTGCAGGTCGAACTGGGCCGACGACTCGCCGTCGGCCTCGGCCAGGCGGCGGCCTTCGTCCACGTATTCCAACGCTTGCCGCGTGTCTTCGGCCAGCAGGGCCAGCGTGGTGTACACGCCCGCCTTGGAGACCTTGTCATCGAGGCTCGGCCGGGCCACGACTTCGAGGGCGGCCGCCTGGGCCGCGGCCGACGCCCGGTAGTGGACTGCCCGCGACAGCGCGGCTTGCAGATCGTCGTCGGAGAGCTTGTCCATCGGCAGCCGCGCCAGGCGTGTCAACGGCACTTCGGCCGGGTCGGCGTCTGCCGGCAGCGGCCCGGCCTCGGGCAGGCCCAGGTGGCGGCGCAGCACGTTGAAGTCGAAATCGGCCGCCGCATTGCGCTGGCCAATCAGCTCGGCATAGAGCAGGAAGCCCAGCAGCTTGATGCGGCCGGCCGGATCGCGGGCCGCTTGCTCCGGCGAGCGGCCGTCCAGGTATATCCACGGCCGGCGCGGCCAGACGTCGAAGACGAAGCGGTGACGCAATTGCACGCGCAGCTCGCGGACGCGGTCGAGCGGCGCGTCCTGCGGAAACCACAACTCGTCGGCGTTCCAGAACGGCACATATTGCCGCTGGCCGAGCGGCTCTTCGCCCTGCGGCGAGCCGAGGGCGTCGCCAAACACTTCGCCCAACAGCGATTGGTGGGCCTCAAAGCGCTCGCCGCGCTGGAGCTGGCAGACGACTCGCGCCTCCCGGTCGGTCTCCTTGCCGAACACGAACACATAGCCGGCGATCGTGGGCACGTTGTCGGCCGTCAACTCCGCGTCGCTCGGCAACGCCGCGTCCAAGAGCATGTGCGTGCTGCGCGGCGGCGGCTCGCCTTCCGCGCCGCCGAAATCCAGCGGATAGTCCAGGGACCGCTTGTCGGTCTTCGCCGCGGCGATCACGCGGTCCATGTCGCGGATGGGGTAGGTGATCCGCACCACGTCGAGCGGCTCGCAGGCCGGCAGTGTGTCCAGCTCCAGGGCCGTGGCCTCGGCCTCGACGGCGTCATCGAGCGGCACATCGAGCGCGGCGTAACGGCGCCAGGCAGCGGCCGCGGTCTCCTCCTTGGCCAGCCAGGAGCGGAGCACCGCCAGGTTGTGCCACACGGCCGGCGAGTCGCCCACCCGGTCTGACAAGGCGGTCAAAAGCTGCTCGCCCCGCAGCCACGCGCCGCGGTCGGCCTGGCGCATGGCGGCATTGAACTCCTCCGTCCACGGGGCGTCCGCGGGACACCCGTCGAACGACCTCAGCTCTTTGAACAGCAGCGGCACCTGGGCCGAGGCGCAGAACTGGTACACGACGCCGGCCGCCCCCTCGCTCTCCGGCTCCGTCTCGAGGAAGAGCACCGTGTGCGCCAATGCGGCGGCGAGATAACCGTCGGCCATGCAGGCGTCGGCCACGGCGGCGATGGCTGCCTT
>JBGQHD010000159.1:0-8445 GCA_041497795.1 Planctomycetia bacterium | reverse complement strand
GTACGCTTCCGTTCTCGGTGTTGCGCCAACTCCGGTGGACCATGCGAGTATTGTCCGGATCCCACCCGTCGGCGAAGCCAAAGTCTTGATCAGGGCGATTTGTCTGATAGAACAGCACGGGCACTCGCTTCTCGCCGACCATCATCGTGTTGGACATGCCGTCAGTCACAGCGCCGATGGGAATACCCTTATTCCAGGGGGTCATGCCGGCAAACTGGCTGCCGTTCCAGCCCGTGTCATGGGCGTTGCCGGCGTAGTCCACCTGCATCGTGCTAACACCCCACATGTTGATCATGGCGCCGGTGCCGGTCGCGCGACGCGAGGGGCAGGCGTAGGTCGGGATTAACGACTGCCGCATGTTGACCCACTTCTCGCCGACCACCGGCCCGGCGGGACCGACGTCGCCCGTGGCCTCGACATCTTGCATCGAATACCAAGGGATAGGCGCGGAGGGGTACGGTGGGGGATTCCAAACGGTGGTCAGTTCCATGAAGGGGAGAATCTGGAACGAGTAGCCGGCGACCTGCCCCTGCCAACGCTCATCCGCCCGCCCCGGCCTCAGATCGACCCGCTGATTCGCGGTCGAAGGCTGGCCGTTGTAAAAGTACGGCGGCCGGCAGCAGTACTTGCCCGCCGAGGGGAGATACCCCAGCGTGTCGTGGTGCAGGTGAAATGCCAGTCCAATTTGACGGAGGTTATTGGAGCACGCGGCGCGTCGCCCCGCCTCCCGAGCTGCTTGCACAGCCGGCAGCAGCAATGCGATCAAGACGCCGATGATGGCGATCACCACCAGCAGTTCGACCAAGGTGAAACCAGGCCGACGAGATTTCATACGACCCTCCTCCCGTTTTGAGAGTAAAAACAAAGAAGAAAAAGAAAACAGCGCTGGAGAACCGACGTGCCGAAGGGAGGCCAGCGACCGGCAGAAAAGATCCTTCGCCGAACGGAGATCTTTTGCAATCGCTAAGCCCTTCGTCCTCAAGGATTCTCCCTAATGCACGCTTTATCGTCATCGTCGTAAAGTGTACACCAAGTCCAAATCGAGTTCCAGTATCCTTCAAAAAAATAAGAAGAATTTATCGGCCCGCCGCCATCGGCCCGTTTTTGGGCCAGCGCGGCGGCCCCCGCCAAGCTAGCTGCCGGTGCTTTTTGAACGGCGTCTCGACCAAACGGCGTCTCCACCGAACCGTGAGTCTTCCTGGTTGCCCCTTAATCGTTGACCACCACGCCGTTCTTCCAAATCGTCGTGGTCGGCTTGCCCTGGGCGTCCCAGGTGGTCCGTTGACCGTGCCGTTTTCCCTCGACGTAGCCCTCTTCGAGCACGGGCTTTCCCTGCTGGTCCCAATAGGTCCAATGACCGCTCTGCTTGTCCTGGTTGTACTCGCCCTGTTGCTTGAGTTTCCCGTTGGAGAACCACTCCCTGGTGATCCCGTGCGGTTTGCCTTGGCGGTAGTCGTGCTCCCACTGCTTCTGGCCGTTGGAGTAATAGTGCTCCCAGCGGCCGTCCATTTGCTTGGCCTGGTATTGTCCGCGCTCGATCAAGCTTCCGCTTTGATCCCACATCCGGGTTGGTCCGTGCTCTTTGCCGTCGACAATGTGCCATTCCTGCGACTTGGCGCCGCTGGGATAATACTTGGTACGAATGCCGTTCTCCTTGCCTAAGTCCCACTGCAAGGTGCTTTCGAGCTTTCCGACCGGGCTGAAGACCGTCTCTAGGCCGTCCAGTCGGCCGTTGACGCAGTGGACCGTGGCGTTGAGCACGCCGTCTTCCCACCAGCGTTGCCAAAGACCGGTCTTCTTCCCCCGGTCGTAGGCCCCTTTCCAGGCCGGCTTTCCGTTGAAGTGCCAGCGCTGCCACAGGCCGTGACGCTCCCCGTCGAGATAATCTCCTTCGGCTTGCCTGGCGCCGCTGTCGTGGAATTCGGTCCACGTTCCCTGGGCCCGCCCATCGACGTAGCGGCCGGTGGAACTCGGCTGGCCGTTGGCGTGCCAAAAAGTCCATTCGCCCTGTGCCACGCCGGCGGTCATGGCGCCTTCCGAGAACTTGCTGCCACCCTCATACCACATGGTCCAAACGCCTTCTTGCTTGCCCTGGACGTAGCGGCCGGCCGTTTTGCGATCTCCGGTTTCGTGCCAGAAGGTCCAGTCGCCCTGGGGCTTGCCGTCAACCAACGGGCCCTCCGACATCTTCTTGCCGTTAGGGTATTGTGTGAGCCAAACTCCTTCTTGAATGTAGCGTTGATCGGGCGTCAGCTTTTCCAGGTCCCGCTGAATGTCTCCGGTGACGGCGCGAACCGGACGGAAGTAGCCGTGATCCTTCACCTGGCCTTCGTCGTCGAGACTGGTCCATTCCAGCACCCAGTACCAGGCAATGCCGCCGGGCGGCAACTCGCCCCAAAGGCCGGCGGGAATCTGGCAGGCGCGTTTCTGGCGGGCCACGACGCGGCCGGCGGCGGCGCTGGGCGATTCCGCCGGTGAGCTGTCGGCGGTGGAAGGGGGTTGGGCTCCGGGCGTTTTCCCGCCCGAGTCCCCCGGGGCAATGCCCTGTCCTGGCTCGCTCGCCATGAGGTTCGCGCGATCTTCGAAGATCTCGACCGGCGAAGTGAAGCCCCACCACCATTGGGCCGCGGCGGCCAGCGAAACGACCACCAGCAAGCTCAGCACCACCGTCCGCCGGCTCACCTGCCTGGGCCGGCGCCGGGCATGTGGCCCTGTCGCCCGAGTCGAGGCGACGTCTTCCGGGAGGGTCTCGGCTTCCTCAGGAGCCGGGTCGGCAACGACGTTCTGCAAACGCCGGGACTTCATAAGCGGGCACTCCTCATAAGCTGGCACTCGTCACAGGCTGACACTCGTCTGGTGAGCTGGCACTCGTCAAACAGGATCAGGGCACAGCCTGCTCGACGGTGAGCACGCGGTCCACTTCAACGCCCTCGAGCACTTGCTCCTGTCCGCCGGGCCAGACGATGCGCACGCGGTCCACCTTGGTTTGCTTCCCCAGTCCGAACGTCAGCACGGGATCGCACTGCGCGAAAAAGCTGCGGGTCGGCGAGTGGTGCTGACGCTGCACGATTTCCGCCCCTTCCGCCGACCTCGTCGTCACTTCCACGAGCGTCCCGACGGGGTCGCGGCTGGCGCGCTTGCCGATCAACTTCACGCGCAGCCAATGATGGCCCAGATTCTGGTCGTTGCGCAGCAAGCGCACCGGGCCGCCATTGCTGGTGAACACGATGTCCAAGTCGCCGTCGCCGTCGAGGTCGCCCACGGCCACGGCGCGCCCCACCTGGGGACGAAACAGATCGTCGCCGCAGTGTGCCGGCGTGGTGGGCACGAAATCGACGGCGAACTCGGCCGGAGTCAGCCCGTGGCAATTCCAGAACAACTGCGGCGATTGGGCGTAGGTTTGCCCGCCCTCCACTTTGTCGATCTGCGCGTCCACGTGTCCGTTGGCCAGGAGCAGGTCGGGGCGGCCGTCGAGATCGTAATCGAGAAACACCATGCCGAAGGTCAGCTTATTGGCCGTTTCCTCGCCGATGCCGCAGACGATGGCGTCGTCGGTGAACGACCGACGCAACTCGTCCTCGCTGATCAGGCGATTAATCTTCTGCCGCGTGGTGAACAAGGCCGCCATTTCCAGGGCGAAGTTGCCGATGGCGATGCCGGCCGTGCCGTCGCCGCGGAAATCGGCGATGTCGATGCCCATGCCGGAGCGGGCCTCGCCGGTGGGGCCGAAGCCGACGCCGATCTCCCCGCCCATCTCGCGGAAGGTGCCGTTGCGCTGATTGATAAAAGCGAAATTCCGTGAGGTGTCGTTGGCCACCAGCGCGTCCACCCAATGGTCGCCGTTGAGGTCGGTGAACACGATCCCCAGCCCCTTGCCCAGCGGCTGCTTGGTCTTGGGATTGCGGACGTGAATGCCGGAGGTCTCCGAGACGTTGGAGAACACGCCTTTTCCGTTGTTGCGATAGAGATAGAACAGGGTGCCTTCGAAGGTCTGGGGATTGAGGTTGCCGCGGACGCCCGATTCGACGCGGAAGATCCGCTGGACGTTGATTTCGCGCGACCAAACGACGTAGTTGCACACCAGGAGGTCGAGATTGCCGTCGTGGTCGTAATCGAACCAGCCGCAGGTGGTCGAGAAATCCTTGGGGTCGCCGCCGACGCCCGCTTCGTTGGTGATGTCTACGAAGTGGCCGTTGTCGTTGCGATACAAATGGCCGCCCCCCACGCCGCAAATGAACAGGTCCTGGTCGCCGTCGTTGTCGAAGTCGCCGGCCGCCGCGCCCATCATGTAGTAGCTGACGTCCAGGCCCGCTTCCTTGGTGACGTTGGTGAAATGCCAGTTGCCGTCGTTGCGGAACAGCGCCGGGGTCGTGCGCACGGCGGCCTGGCTCGACCAGGGCCAGTGGACGCCATTGGTGAAGAACAGGTCCAGCTTCCCGTCCCCGTTGTAGTCGAACATCACACAGGCCGCGCCCATGAACTCTGGAAACAGCAACTCCCCCTCGGCGCCGTTGGTGTGCACGAAATCCACGCCGGAGGCCTGGGTCATGTCCGTGAAGGGCACGCGGGGGATCGGCAGCCCGGCCAGCGCCTTCTTCTTAGCGGCGGCTTTCTCGGCCGCCGCTTGCCGCAGTTCGGTCCGCTGGTCAACGGGCGGAGGACCGCCCCGGCGCAGCCAGAGCACCGCGACCGTGACCAGGCCCGCCACGACGCCCAGCGCGACCAGCGACCAGACGAATGCCCGGCCAATGACTTCGTCATTGCCGCGAGCCTCGTCCGCCGGCGAGGGAGTGGCCGAGTGTCGCACGGGAGCCTCTGGTGCAGCGTCTGACAAGCTAGCGTCGTTCAAGCCGGCCACGGCCATCGCCGAGTCGGCACGAAGAACCGCCGGACTGGCGGCGGCAGTGACAGCGGGCGTCGGCGCAATGACATCAGGCGATGGCGCAATGACATCGGGCGATAGCGCAAGGGGAGACGTGCTGGGGGTGTCGTGTCGATTCAATGTGAGTCCCCCCGCCATCATGAACCCGACACCCCTGCACGGCATTCTCGTCGCAGCGGCGCTTCTTCGCAAGTGCGCGAGAGCGGCTCAATCGCCCCCGGCCGGCGGCTTTCCGCCGGCAGCCCCCGGCCCCTTCACGGGCTGGCGGCCTGCTGCGGGCGGACCGCTCAACACGTAAATGGCAATCGGGTCGGCGGCCTGATTGCCATAGCGGTAGCGGTGTCGGGCCGCCGTGTTGACGATGCCCTGGCGGTCCTCGTCGGGCCGATACTTTTGCCACTCCGCGCGATGCAGCTCCGCGGCCTGGGTGTCCCCCATCTGTTCGTAAATCAACATCAGGTTGTGATGCGCCATCAGGTTCTCGGCATCGAGGCTGAGCGTGCGCTGGAACGCCTCGGCCGCTTCCTCGAGCAGTTCTCTCGCCTTCGAGGCGTTGCCTGCGCTCCGCTCGCGGTTGGCGGCCAGGAACAAGGTGTGGCCCAACTCGTTGATCACCAGGTAATCCTGGCTGAAGTCGAATCCGCGCTGGCGAAGCTCGTCGTAGCGGTCCCCCAACACGCTGCGGAAGCTCCGCGCGGCATCGTCGAGCTCGCCCTGTCGCTTGTGAACCATGCCGCGTAGCCAGGCCCAGGTCCAGTCCGGCGGTTTGGGATCGAAGGTCAGGCTGCGATCGAGCGCGGCGGCGGCGAGCGAGAATCGCCCTTCGCGGTCGTAAACCCGCGCCAGGTTCATTGGCCCGTCGTAGCGGCCCAGCTTCTCGACCTGCTCGAAGGCCTGCGCGGCGGCCAGCAACTCGCCTTTCGATTGCTCGCGCTCGCCCTGACGGAACAAGCCGATACCGTAGTCGTTCCACCGCTGCCACAGTGGGATTTTGGACGTTTGCTCGGCGATCGACCCGCCGCCGACCACGGGCAGCACGATCCGGTCGCTGGCCACCGTCGTGATCGGCAGGTCGTTGACGTAGTCCTTGTCCTTGCCGAAGACGTACCGCAAATACGTGCTGTCGAACTTGCGGAACTTCACGTGGGCTTCGATCTCGACCGGCTCGGTGACCCAGGCGGGCACGTCGAGTCGATAGTGGATCGCCGCCGCCGCCCCGGGCGGAATCTGGTGGTCGTACAGCGCCACGAAGATGTCCTGGGCGTTGCGGCGGTCGATGCGGTAGCCGTTCCGATCCAGCACGAAGGCGTTGAACCGGTAGGCGTAGGGATCCACCACGTTCTGCACCAGCTCGTTGGATGATTCGTAGGTGCGCAGCGTCTTGTCGCCGGCCGTGGACTTGACGCGGCCCCGCTCGTCGAACTGCACGATCGGCACTTCGCGGGCATCCAGCCCGCCGCTGTGCCCGATCACGCGGCCGCCGCTGCGGGCGATGATCTCGACCCAGACCTCGTTCGAGTCGGCGGTGCCCTGCGTAAAATCGTGGCCCAACCGCAACGTGCGGACCACCGTCTCGAGCAAGTAGCTGCCGCCGGGCTTCAACCCCGGCAAGTTCGGCCGCAGCGGGGCCACCAGCGGGGCCGTGACAACGCTGCCTTCCCGGACCGCGAACAGGTCGATGCGGACGCAGTCCTTGAGGAACTCCTGGTGGGCCTTCACCGCGTCGGGGAAGTCGTTCCAATGCCCGATCGCTGTGTTGGCGCCGACGAACAGGTGGTTGTGGATGCTGGGCTTCTCAGCGTCGGCGAAGAGGTGAGCGCCGAAGTCATCTGACTCTTGCGCCGGCATGTGGCAGTCGGCGCACTTGGCTTTGGCCTTGTCCGGGTAATAGAAGCTGCGGGCGCCGTGGCCCGACACGCCGCTGAGCAGGAAATTGTCGGGGTGGTTCTGGCCGCGGATCCACTTGTAGTCGTTCAATTCTTGCGGCAGGTGCACCTTGTGGCACACCGAGCAGAAATCGGCCGTCTTGTGGAACGGCTTGAGGAACGTCTTCTTGTGCATCGCCGGCTTGGCCTTGATGAGTTGCCGGTTGAGATACTGGAGCAGCGGGTTCTCGCTGAAGGCGAAGGGATAATGCTCCGGCTCCTCGATCGTGTAGGCCCCGTTCCCCTTCGTGCTGTCGATGTTGGTGATCGAGTGGCACACCGTGCAGGTGATGCCGGCGTTGGCCGCCGGGTCGCTCTTGAAATCGTAGTCGGGCTGGTCGAAGTCGGGCCGATCGAAGGCGCCGCTGAAGAACGGCACCGGATCGTGGCAGGCGGCGCAGAAGCGGCTGCCGTTCACGTTGCCGTCGCGGGCGAGCATTACGCGGCGCGTCTCGAGGACGCTGGCCAGATAGGCCGGATTGTTGAACGAGCTATGGCGATGGGCACCCTGCGCGTGGTCGTGGAACGCGTCGGGATGACACTGCTTGCAGTAGTTGTCCATCATCATGGTCTGCGCGGGGATGAACTTCGCGTCGGGCGTATGCGAAAGCGACGGAAAGAAGTATCGCTCCCCATCCTTGGACCCCATCACGTTCCACTGCCGCGGGTCTTGGGTGTGCAGGCCGACCATCAGCGCCACCAGCACCGCCACGGCCCCACCGTAGGCCGCGCCGAGCCGCCACTTGATGCGCGGGCCAGCCAGGCGGTGCAGGATGTACAGCCAAATGGCCGCCAGCGGCGTCAGCACGTGCAGCCAGTACGCGGTGTTTCGCACCAGCACCGATCTGATTTCGAAAAGCCCTTCCACTCGCATCAGCAGGAAGCCGGTGCCCAAGAGCACCAGGCAGGTTGCGAAGAGCGAATAGCCCATCCGCACCGCCCGGCGATTGGGCCGGCTGCTGGCCGAGCGGATGTGGATGACCCCAAAGGCCACCAGTGGCCCGGTGAGCAGCAACCCCATCGCCAGGTGGCCCAGGACCATCCACTGAAAGAAATAGTTTTGATAGGTGAGGTTTTGCCCGCGCAGCGAGGCGATCCAGTCGAAGAACGTGATGCAGGCCAGGTACAGCGAGTTGGCCCCCAGCACGGCCACCAGGCCGAAGATCACCCACAACAGGATTTTGAGCCGCGGCCCGACGGCCGGCAGGTAGACGAAGCGGCGGGGCCTCGGTTCTTGGTTGGCGGCCGGCGGCGCAGGCTGCGCCGGGGACGAAGATTGCTCGGGAACGGCGGCGGTCATGCCAATAGCCCAGCGACCTAAAGGACGAGCGAATGACAAGCGAGAGATGATGCCGTCTTACTGATTACGACGCTCAGTCGATTCTAGTTCTGGCCGGCTCCGCCGTCACCTGCCATGCGGCGGCATTCCGGCGTGAATCGTCCCACAGCGGCGTGCTTAACTTTCGCACCACCAGAAGCCCGGCTTCTTCGGAGAAGCCGGGCTTCTATGCGGGCGTAGCACAACAAAAACGGCCCTGGCTCATCGCTCCAGGAACGCAAGATCGCGAACCCAAGAGCGACAACCCGAGGCCGATCATGACCGCCGGCAAGGCGCGGCACATCCGCCACGCACTTCCG
>JBGQHD010000158.1:0-8538 GCA_041497795.1 Planctomycetia bacterium | reverse complement strand
GTGGCGCTTAGGGTGCCATCGAGTACAGCACGATGTTCACGGCGATCTTCGCCGCGTCGTCGCTGTCGTAACCGGGGCACTTGGCGCTCTGTTGCCCTTCCAGCGAGCAGCTCAGGTCGTACTTCGAGTAGATCACGCCGTAGCGGCCGTTCTCGAAGGCGATGCCCTCCAGCTTGGGCGTCTCGTGCTCGGCGACCCGCGGCGGTTGGCCGGGCGCGGCCCCCGGTTCACCGATTCGCGACGGCAGGCGCAGCTTGACCTTGTCCTTGAGGTCGAAGCCGCCGGCCTCCTCGGTGAACAGCTTGTGATCGGCTGGGATCGCTTTCAACTCGCGGCCCTTGAAGATCTGCTGCATCTCCTCGCGGAAGGCCTGGTCGAACGGCGGGCTGGCGCAGACGGCGTCGGCCATGATCGTGCCGCCGCGCTCCACGTACTGCCGCAGTTGCTCGCGCTGCTTGTCGCTGAACTTGAAGCTGTTGCGGCCGTGCAGGAAGATCAGGTGATGGTCGGACAGCTTGGGGTCGAGGATTTCGATCTCCCGCCGGTCGGTGGGCACCGGGATGCCGGCCTGCCGTTGCAGCTCTCGCTGGATGCGTTTGAGGGCGCCGGGGGCGGCATTCCAGGTGCCGTCGTAGATCGCCTGGCGGATGTCGAGGATGGCCCGCTCCGACGTGACGTTCGGCGCGGCCGCCTCGTCGGCCAGGGTCTTGAGCTTGTCTTTGACTTTTCGGCCGGTGGCGTAGGCCATGATGTTGACGCCTAGCTCCAGCGAGGCGGCGACGTTGGCGTTCACCGCGTCGGGCAGCCTGCCGTCGCGGCCGATCCCGGCTTGCAGTTCCCAATAGCACGAAGGGGCCACCGCATTGGGGTCCTGCGGCTTGGGCGGCCGAGAGCAATAGATGACCGCCGTGCGGCAGCCGCGGCGGATTTCCTCGAGCCAGCCGTCGCCGTCCGAGCGGCGACCGCCGTAGAGCGCCCTCATGCGCTCGATCATCTCCTTGCTCTGCCCTTCGTAGAACCACACCTCGTGGTCCCCGAGCACGTCCTGGAAGTCGTTCCCCCCGACGTTCTCGAAGACCGGCCCTTTCATGAACGCGCGGAAGTCGCGGTCGAACTCGGCCGAGTTGTCGCAGCAGGCTTCGGCGTAGATGAAGCCGCCGCGGTCGATGTATTCCCGCAGGGCCTTGCCCACCTTGGCGGCCTGGGCCGGATCGCGCATGAAGGGCAAACCCTGGCTGCCGTTGATGTAGATCACCGGGGCCTGCTGATAGTCGTCGGCCGTGGCCACGTTGGCGTCGATCACGTACCACGACAGGTCGCGATGCCATTTCTCCTCGACGAACTGGGTCAGCACCAGCGCGTCGGAGGAATGGTGGTTCCAATCTTCGCCGCCGCGGCCGCCGTACTTGAGCTTGCCGATCAGGATCGGCCGGTTGCCCTTGGCCAGGAACAAGAGGGCGAAGCTCGTGGCCACGTGCGGGTCGTGTTCGCCGTGGACGTTGCCCGGCTCAAAAACGTATTGCCGGTTCGGCCGCCTCAGAAGCTCCTTGATTCCCTCGCGGTACCAGTCGCTTTCGCCGATGAACCGCCGGGCAGTCATCCGGCCCACGCGCTCCAGCGCGTACATGTAATAGTAATAAGCGCCCTGCCGCAGTCCCTTGTTGGCGGCGAAAGTCGCGCCGTTGCCTAGCCAGTCCAAGCCTCTTTTTACGCGTCGGGCAGGCTCGTTGTCTCGCTCCGTGGCGCAGCACTTGACCGTATCCCCGGCCAGCGTGGCCGAGCTGCCCTGCAACTGGCCGGCGGCAATGATGATCGAGGCGATGCCGGCGCAGGTCATGCTGCCGTAGCCGTCTTCGCCCTTGTCCATGTAACCCCACGAGCCGTTGTCGTTCTGGGACCGCATCCAATGCTCCAAGGCCAGCGTCCACGTGCTGGTGGGTATCGGCGACGGGGTTTTCAGGCGCTTCAGCGCGCGCTCCGCCTCATACAGCCCCAGCAGCGCGAACTGGCTGTTGGAGTTGTCGCCCCGGCCGGGGCGCGACTTGCCGTAGTCCCACATGCCGGCGGTGTTGCCGGTTTTGATTTGCAAATCCACCAGCCACTTGGCCCGCTGGACGATTTGAGCCGCGTCCGTCCTGGGCTCGGCGGCGCACAGCACCATCAGCTCGAGCGAGACCGCGTAGGTGTTGACAAGTTTGCGTTTGCGGATGTACTCCAAGGCGCGCTGGATGGTCGGGCTGTCGAGCTTTTCGCCGGCGTTGAGCAGGGCCAGCGCGCAGAGGGCCGTGGGGTCGCCGCCCAGGGCCACGTTGGGCCACGAGCCGTCTTTGTTTTGCGACCTCCTGAGGAAGGCCTTCGACGATTCGATGACCTTGCGGACTTGCTCCGGGTCTTGGGCTTTCGCCCGCGGCGGAGCGATAATCGCGACGAGCGCCAGCACGACAACCAGCAGCCACAAGCCTCGCGGACGTGACATGATACGCTCCTTCCGCTGTTAGATCGGCGCAACCATCCTACGCCGGCTCACTTAGGCCGGCAACGGCAGGCGAGTCGCGTTGCTCGTCCGGCGCGGCGGCCATAGAATAGATACGTCGGCTCGCACACCCTAATCGACACTAACCCGAAGCGCAAGCGAGGGCGAATCGGAGCAGCACGCGGGCGGCCTAAAAACCCTCCGGCGCCTTGGGTCGTTGCATCGCCCTTGGCTCTATTTTGATCGCCATGACCCTCTCGCTGCCGCCCTCGCTTGCGCGTCGGGTTAGTGTTCGGGTTGCGGGCTTCGAATAGCCCAAGTCGTCAGTAGTCTCCTACGAAGGACATCCCTTGGCCGAAAAGACCCGCAATCTGGGCGAAGTCCTGCAAGAGTTCTCCGGCCGCCGGCAGCTCATGGCGGACGAGCTGCACAAGATCATCATCGGGCAGGATGCGGTCATCGAGCAGATCTTCGCCGCCATCTTCACCCGCGGGCATTGCCTGCTGGAAGGCGTGCCGGGGCTGGCCAAGACCCTGATGGTGAGCACGCTGGCCAAGATTCTCGATATCCGCTTCCAGCGGATCCAGTTCACGCCCGACTTGATGCCCTCGGACATCACCGGCACCAACGTGCTGGACGAGGACGAAACCGGCCGGCGGAATTTCCGCTTCGTCAACGGGCCGGTGTTCACCAACATCCTGCTGGCCGACGAAATCAACCGCACGCCGCCCAAGACGCAGGCGGCCTTGCTCCAGGCGATGCAAGAGCGCGAAGTGACCGTCGGGCAGACGACGTACACGCTGCCCGACCCGTTCTTCACCATCGCCACGCAGAACCCCATCGAGCAAGAAGGCACCTACCCGCTGCCCGAGGCCCAGCTCGACCGCTTCATGTTCAACATCAAGGTCGATTACCCGACGCTCGATGAGGAGGAGCGGATCCTGGCGGCCACCACGCGGCAGGAAAAGCCGGAGGTCCGCAAGGTGCTGCGGAGCGAGGAAATCGCGTTCGTGCAGCAGCTCGTGCACAAGGTGGCGGTCAGCCAGTACATCGTGAAATACGTCTCGCGGCTGGTGCGGGCCACGCGGCCCAAGGACGACTCGGCCCCGGCCTTCGTCCGCGAGCTGGTCGATTGGGGCGCCGGCCCGCGGGCCGGCCAGTTCCTCATCCAAGGCGGCAAGGCCCTGGCGGCGATGGAGGGCCGCTTCAGCGTGGCCATCGACGATATCCGCAAGATCGCCATCCCCGTCCTGCGGCACCGCGTGAGCACGAACTTCCAAGCCCAGGCCGAAGGGATGACCACCGAAGACGTCATCAACCGGCTGCTGGAGGAGGTGCCGACGCCGGAGATCCAGAAGTTTGAAGCGTAGGGTGGGCAATGCCAAATGCGGACTGAAGATTCAGCGATGTCCAACTCTGGATTAATCTCTCGTCTGGCGCGCGTGCTCGATGAATACGAGGCGGGGAGACTGTCTTCCGAGCAGGTGCGGAAGGAATTCGAGTTCCACATGGACGGGCTGGAGAAGGTCGGTTTAGCCGTCATCCACGCGTCTCGCGATCTGACGCATCGTCTGGTGGGAGCTCACTGCTGGGACGGGGCGCAAGAGTTCATCGACCGCGACCGAGTTCGGACCGTCATCGGAGAATTGCGTCGCTTCGTGAATGGTCTTCCTAGAGACGCAGAAGTTTGTCAGTAGCACGATGCCCGGGCGCGAAATTGGCACAAACGATTCGAGTCCAAGCGATGCAACGGTAAGTGGTTCGAGTTGACGGAAGCGGATGTCCACGCGTTCAAACGTCGGAAGTTCATGTAGCTTCCCATGAGACGGGGAACGCGCATTGCCCTACACGATCGCGTACTCACCCGAGGCGACTGATCACCTCAAAGGCCTGACGGCACGCGCGCGAGCCGTCGTGGTGGACGCGATCGATAGGCAACTTATCCATCAACCGACCATTGAAACGCGCAATCGAAAGCCGATGCGTTCGCACGACCTGGCGCCATGGGAATTGCGAATGGGGCAGTGGAGGGTGTACTACGATGTCGGAGAGGCGGAGCAGATCGTGTTCATTCGTGCCGTGGGGATGAAGCGGGGGAATCGCATCTTCATCGCGGGCAAGGAGCTTAAGCTATGAAACAAGTGCTCGAAATCGCGTCGGCTACGGAGCCTCTGGCCAAGTATGTCGAACAGACCGAACGGGGTCCCGTGGTGCTCACGAAGAAGGGACGCCCTGTTGCCGTAATCGTGGGTCTTGAAAACACCGACATGGAGAGTGTGTCGTTAGCCAACAATCCAGAGTTTCTGGCCATCATTGAGCGGTCACGGGCCCGCCAGCAGCGAGAAGGCGGATTATCCAGCGAGGAGGTCCGCCACCAGCTAGGGCTCCCACCGGCCAAGCCACAAAAGCGCGCCCCCGCGATCAACGGACGAAAGAGTAAAAAGGCCAAAGCACGATCATCCGATGCCCGCCGCTGAACAATACCTGAAGCCCGAGGTCATCCGCCAAATCAAGCGGCTCGACTTGCGCGCGCAGTTTCATCGTCCGCGGCTTTCCGCACGGGCTGCGCGCCAGCCCGTTTAGGGGTTCTCGGTCGAGTTCTCCGAGCACACGCTCCGCGTGACGAACGTGGGGTAGGCTTCCAGCCTGCCGAATTTGGTGGCGCGTCCGGCAGGCTTGAAGCCTACCCCACGGGCTACTCCAGCCGCAGGACGGCCACTTCTTGACCGGCGGGAAAGTGCCGATCGCCTTCGGGGAAGTGAATCAGTGCATTCGCGGCCGCAAATGCCCGCAGGTCGGCCGAGCCTTGCCAGGCGACGGGCGCGACGACGGCCTGGCCGCCGTCCACATCGAGTCGGGCCGGATGATAGGTCGGACGGTTGCCCTTGTGCGTGAAGTCTTTGGTCAACCGGGCGAGCATCGGTGGCTGCTCCGCGTCGCCGTGTCCGGCAAGCCGTCGCAGCGCCGACCGGACGAACAGCTCGAAGCAGACGAGCGTGCTGACCGGATTGCCGGGCAGGCCGAAGACGAGGGTGGGGGAATGCGGGATTCGGAATTCGGAGTGCGGAACTCCGGTGTCGGCCGTGGCCAATTCCGCATTCCGCATTCCGCATTCCGCATTCGCCCCTACGCCGAACCACAGCGGCTTGCCGGGCTTGAGGTTCACCTTGTGGAAGACCTGCCGCACGCCCAGCTCGGTCAGGATGCCGGGCACAAGGTCCAGCACGCCGGCCGAGACGCCGCCGGAGAGGACGAGCACGTCCGATCGCAGGCCGTCGGCGATCAGCCGTCGCAGCTCGCGGGGCTCGTCGCGGGCAATGCCCAGATTGCGCGGCGTGGCGCCGGCCGATTGCACGAGCGCCGCCAGCATCGGCCCGTTGCTGTTGCGGATTTGGCCGGGGCCGGGCGTTTCGGCGGCCGGCACCAACTCGTTGCCGGTGGAGAGGATCGCCACGGTTGGCCGCGGAATCACGTTCACGCGGTCGCGGCCGACCTCGGCCAGAAGTCCGACGTCGCTGGGCCGCAGCTCGTGCCCGGCCCGCAGCACGACGTCGCCGCGCCGCATGGCGACGGCCCGACGAAGGATGTTCTGCCCCGGAGTCACCTTGGCCGAACGAATGCGGACGCGCGACTCATCGACCGGCTCCGTTTCTTCGACCATCACCATCGCGTCGGCGCCCGGCGGAAGCGGCGCCCCGGTCATGACCCGCGTGGCCGTGCCGGGAATCACCGTAAGTGTCGGCACAGAGCCGGCCACCACCTCCTCGAGAATCTCCAATTCAATGCAAGTGGGGGCCGCTGTGCGGACTAGAGTAGGCGGTGTGCCAGAGGAGCTGGTTGCCGCATTGGTCCGCACAGCGGACCCTACATCGGCCGCGATCACCGCGTAGCCGTCCACCAGCGCCTTGTCGTGCGGCGGCGAGTCGATGTCGCTGGCCACGTCCTCGGCCAGGCACAGGCCGAGGGCCTCGCTCAGGGCGACGGCACGGGCCACGCTGGGTGGCGCGTGTCCGAGGACCGTTGCCAGCGCTTCGCTCACGGTGATCATGGGTGGGATGCCTCAACGTCGTGATGGAGTCAGCACGTCATTCTGAGCGCTGGCCGGCGCCGAATAAAGGCCGCGCCGGCGCTGCTGGCAGAACGGCAAACGTCTTGACCCGCGGGCCGCGCGGCGGAATAATCCCCGCCCCTTCGGCCCTGGCGTCCCGCCGGGCTACCAGCCTGCCTTTTTTACACTGCGGGGTGTCCGATGCATCCATGGCGCTCATTGCTGGCCATTTGCGCGCTGGCGGCTTCGCTCCTGGGCTGCCAATCCCCGTATGCCAGCGATCGACTCGCCGGGGCCGGCGCGCTGCTAGGCGCCGGCACCGGCGCCATCATCGGCAGCCACGGAGGCCATGCCGCTGAAGGAGCACTGATCGGCGCGGCGGTCGGCGGCGTGGGCGGTGCCGTCACCGGTAACGCCATCGACAACGCCGAAGCCCGCAACCGGGCCGTCATCGAATCGCGGATGGGCCGCCCGCTGTCGGCTGGCGCGGTGACCCTGGATGACATCGTGGCCATGACCCGCTCCGGCGTGCCGGAGGAAGTGATCGTCTCGCACCTCGAAAGCCGTGGCATGGCGCAACCGGTCACGCCCAACGACTCCATTATCATGCAGCAGCAAGGCGTGTCGCCGCGCGTGCAGTTGGCTGCCCAGCGAATCCGCGGGCCGGTCGTGGTTCGCGGCGGACCGCCGCCCGTCGTAGTGGCCGATCCGTACTATGGCCCGCCGTGCTATTACTATCCGCGGCCCTACTGCGTCCCGCCGCCGGTGGTGGGTTTTGGGTTCTCGTATCACCACCATTGATGTGACAGGGTGTCACCTGGAGTGCGGTGACTCGTCACCGCTTTGGGATTCTGTCGAGCGATGACATTAAGCCACGCGATACGTTTCTCCATCTAAGAATCCAAAAGCGGCGACGAGTCGCCGCACTCCAAGGTACGCACGCCGCTTACTTCGCCTCAAACTTCTCTTCCGCGGCGCTGCGGCGGAAATACTGCGGCACGAGTTGAAAGACGTCGTCTCGCCGGCCGGCGCGGTAGTGACGCAGGGCGAGCAGTCCGGCCGCGGCAGCGGTTGGTTGCCACAAGGGTCGATCGACGGGGCGCACTGCCGGGCCGAGGCGATGGGCAATCTTCTCCAGCAGCGGCCCCGTCGTCCACGAGCTGGCGGATCGCTCCGCGAGCCACTGGGCAAGCCATTCCTCGATGTCCACGATGCGCGTCGGGCTTAGCCAGGTGAGCTGCCCGCTTGGGCTCCGCGCCAGCGTGCCGGCAAAGAGCTGCTGACGCTGGGCGTCGAGCACGACTTCCAGCGGAGAGCACTCCGGGGGCGCCTGAGAGGCGATGACCTCCAACGTGTTCACGCCCAGCACCTCGCAGCCGGCGGCGTAGGCGAACGTCTTGGCCGTCGTGACCCCCAGCCGCAGCCCGGTGAACGAGCCGGGGCCGGCCGTCACGGCCACGAGCTGCACGTCGGCCGGCCGCCAGCCGACTTGCCTCAGCACGTCGCGGATCGCCGGAGCGAGCACGCGCGCGGTGCGCTGGGCCGGGTCGAGCGTTGCCGCCGCCAGCAATTGCTCGCCGTCGAGCGCCGCCACGCTGCCGGCGGGGCCGGAAGTCTCCAGGGCCAGGGTTCTCATGAAGTGTCCTTCCAAGCGCGCCCGCTGACAAGCACCCCGGCTGCTTCTGAGCAGCCGGGGTGCTGATCCTCGCCTTGTGGATCACCCGCCGAACGACTTCCGCAGCACCTCCGGCGCCAGGCTGCCGTAGCGGAACGACCGCCCGGTGTCGAGATTCATCAGCGTCACCACCGCCGGGCTGAACAGCCGCGGGTCGATCCGATAGAAATCGCGGCCGTAGCGCTCGAAGATTTCGACAAACGGCGCCCCGTGATCCGGCGAGGCGCTGCTGGGCACGAGCGGCCCGATCTCCTGCAAGCTGTGATCGTCGCCCGTAACCCACAGAGTGACGTCGCCGCCGTACAGCACGGCATCGTTGGTGCGGCCGATGCCGGCCAGGTC
>JBGQHD010000157.1:0-8548 GCA_041497795.1 Planctomycetia bacterium | reverse complement strand
GCCGAACGCCTTGGGATGCGGATACGGGAACAGCAGCTTGTCGGGCAGCGGCTTGCCGGCCGCGCGGAACTCGTGCCGCTGGGCCTCGCCGACCTGGTGACAGTGGATGCAGCTCTGGGCGAGCTTGCCTTCGTAGTCGAGCTTGCCGGTGTACTTGCCCCGCAGTTGAAGGTACTGCTCCGGCACGGCGTACGCCGGCTTCTCCTGCGAACTCTTGCCGGCCAGCGACGAGGCGTTGCCGGGATAGCTCTTGTGCAGCTCCAAGGCGGCGGTCAGCGCCTTGGCGAAACCTTCCAGCGACACGTCGTCCTCCGACTTGGTCTGGTGCGAGCGCGTGCCGTAGCGGCCGTAGATCGTCTTATCCGCGTTCATGAAGAAGGCGGCGAAGGACTGATCGTAGTCGAATTGAAACAGCCCCAGGTCCAGGTTGTTGGCGTGGACGATCCGCAGGCAAACGAACTTCTGGAGCAACTCGCGGACCTTCGGATCGCGCTCCACGATGTCGGCGTCGAGCTTGGCGCAGGCCTCGCAGGGAATGCAGCGGAAGACCACCAGCAGCGGCTTGCCGGTTTCCTTGGCCTTCCCGAAAGCGCCCGGCAAGTCGTTGTAGATCCAGAACCCGTTCCCTTCCACGTTGGCCCGGTCCTCGCGGACCAGCATGTCGCGGGTCTTGCGCTCCTGCGCGGCCGCGGGGTAGGCGGTGCCCAGGACGGCCAGAGCGAGCACGGCCAGAGCGAAGCCCGAAGGTAAGCCGACCCAAACTCTGCCGAGAACCGTAGTCAATGTCGGGGCGCGCATGATCGTCCTTTCCACAGGGCTGCAAGGAATCGGGGGGGCGGCTCACCGCCCAGATTATGGGTTCTTTCCAGCGATCGGGCAAAGGATTCTTGTTGGCTCGCCGCGTCACGTGGCCGCGTCTCTCCGAGACGCGACGCGAGTCTCGGGAGAGACTCGCCCACGTGTCCCGCCCGGCAGGCGGTACCTACAGCGCGTGCCAGTCTACCAGGTCGTAGCCGATGTACATGATCACGGCGTCCACCAAAAAGTGGCTGATCCAGGGGCCATACAGCGATCGCTGCCGGTCGTACATCCACGCCCAAACGGCGCCGCCCACGGCCACGCACGCGGCCAGGAACAGCGACAGGGCCCACGGTCCGTGCAGCAATTGCTGGATGACAATCACATGATGGGCCATGAAGCCCAGGCTCGAGATGGCGATCGCCCAGCGGAGCGGAGCGACGCGACGCAACTGGCCAAACGCGAACCAGCGCCAGTAGTACTCCTCCAGCAGCGAGTGCGGCACCGCCAGGAAGAGCGCGAAGCTGAGGTACAGGCCCGGCGCCACCAGCCGCATGTCGCGCACCTTGGCCGCGACCATGGCCGGGGCCTGCTCCAGGTACGGGCTATGCTTGAAGAATCCGTAGTAGGCCGCCAGCGCGATCGCCACCACGAGCAGGCCGAAGCCGGTTCCCCAGACGATCGACGGCGCGTCAGGCCGACTGAGCCTCAGCCGCCGGCGCTGCACGGCCAGCACCCAAGCGAGCGGGAAGGCGAGCTGCAGGACCTTGCTCGCTCCGTAGAGCACCGACATCGACGGCCGGCCCGAGAGGACGACAAAGTACAGCCACGTGGCCAGCGTCGGGAAGACCAGGACGGCGGCGATTGCCGCGACGTGTACGGCCAGCGACGTCTCCAGCCGCCGCCGCTGTTGGCCGTCACCAAGCTCGACCCCAGAAGCGCCGACGGAACCAGCCGCTTTGGCCGTTGCCTTGGCCTCAGTGTCGTCCTGGATGGATGGCTTCATCGGAGGGCATGAACGGTTCGTAGCTCTTCACCGGAACTGCCCGGCACTGTTAGTCGGCTTCAGCCGGCTGAAGCCGACTGAAAAGTCGCGAGAACCCAGAACGACCTTATTTCTGCGTGACGCCGCGCGAAACACCCGCCGGATAATCCGGCTCGTGCGGCGGCTTGACGCCGGGCGGCTTGCCGGCGCCCGGCAGTTTCTCGGCAGCGGACGACTTGTCGAACCCCGGCTGCGGATGGATGTCGGGGTGCGTCACGAAACTGGGCGGCCGATCCGACGGACTGGTGTCCTCCTCGGCAATGGGGTCGATCCTCTCCACCCTCGCCGGCGGGAGTTCCGTGCCCACGGTTTCCGGTTTGGGCCCGGACCCCGGCTCCGGCAAGGCGAGCACCGCCACCAGGCCGACGGTCGCGGTCACGATCAGCACGCTTAGCCAACTGACGATCGTGCCGACGATGCCGCCGCCGGCCGCAGTTCCGGCTGCGGCGGCAGCCGTGGCGGCGGCGACGATTTTGGCCGTTGAGAGCGGCGAGCGCCCCACCGAGGCGTGCAGCGCCTGGTCGAGCCGGATTTCGTCGGCCAGAGCCTTGCGCACCTCCGGGGACCGCCGGGCCTCGTCGCGCAGCTTTCCCAGGTCGCCGGAGGAGTAGTCCTCCGGCCGGGTGCTGCGTGCGCGATCGATCCAGTCCCCGTTACTCATCGCCGTTTGCCTGTTCGCCGTTTGCCGTCATTTCCGCCTCGGGTCGGTGGGCCGTTTCTCGTCTGCGTGGCTCGGCTGGCCGTTGCTCTGGCCCTCTTCCTCGCCGGCCAGGCAACGCTTAAGCGTCTGGCGGGCGCGATGCAATAGCACTTTCACGGCGCCTTCGCTGCGCTGCATGCGGTGGGCGATTTCCTGGACCCGCAGGCGGGCGCCGTAATACAGCTCGATGGCTAACCGGGCGGCGGGACCCAAGCGGGCGATGCACTGCGGCAGGCGGTCCAGGCGCTCGTCTTGGGCGGCTTCGGATTCCGGCGTGGCCTCTTCCACTTCCAGGCACAGCTCGGTCCAGGAAACCTCGTTGCGGTGCCGTAAGGTTCTTGCCCGTTCCCGCAGGAGGTTACGAGCGATTCCCAGCAGGTACGGCCGGATTTCGCGGGAATCGTCGAACCGGCCGCGGGCCGTGTAAAACCGCACGAAGACCTCTTGCGTCAGGTCTTCGGCGTCCGACTCTTGCAGCACCCGCGCGCGGAAGAAGCTGTAGACCACCAACTGATAGCGATCGACGATGACCGCCAGCTCTTCCGGCGTAAACGCCGCCGCGGAGGGCCGGCCATTCGAGGAGGATGCTGAGGGCGCGGCTGGTGGTGGCGAGGCCGGCTTGCCGCTCTCTGGCTTGCCGTTTAGCGATTGCGGACCGGCCAGTGGAGTCGAGGAGGCAGTCGACGATCCACGCCGTGGCGGGTCGGGAGTTGGGCTATGCGCCTGAACTCGAGCCACGGCGGTGCTCCGGTTGCTGGCCGATCTGGAAACGGCAGTCCTCACCGTTATCACGACAGGGGTGTTAGTCTACTCCTCGGGGACCAGGGTCGCCAGCAATTTGCCCCGTCACGTGGGCGAGTCTCTCCGAGACTCGCCTTCGCGTCTCGGAGAAACGCAGCCACGTGCCGCGACCAGTCAAACGGCGCGCGCCTCCGCCAAGCCTTGCCCCCTTACAGGCGATTGCAGCAGCGGGCGAATCGGTTACATAAGTCGCAGGATGCCTCTGATCCATCAACGCTCACTTGCGCATGCCACCCCATGCCGTCCAAAATCACCTTCCGATCAGAACTCGTTGATCCGTCGGCCTTCATTGCCCCCGGCGCGGTCGTCGTGGGCGACGTGACGATCGGCCCGCAGTCGAGCGTCTGGTTCCAGGCGGTCCTCCGCGGCGACTGCGAGGCCATCCGCATCGGCAGCCGTTCAAACGTCCAAGACGGCGCCGTGCTGCACGCCGACCCTGGCCTTCCCTGCATCATCGGCGATGGCGTCACCATCGGCCATCAGGCGATCGTCCACGGGGCCACGGTGGGCGACAACGTCGTCGTCGGCATGGGCTCCATCGTCCTCAACGGCGCCAAGATCGGCCGCGACAGCATCATCGCGGCCGGCGCGGTGGTCACCGAGGGCGCCGACATCCCGCCCGGATCGCTCGTCATGGGCCTGCCCGGCAAAGTCCGCCGAGCGGTCACGCCGGAGGAGATCGAGCACAACCGCTATGCGGCGGAGCATTATATGGAGAACGCGAAGCGCTACGGCACTTCGACTTGAGAGAGCGCGGAATAACACGGCTGCGGAATCCGCCCGACATGGCCCTTGGGCCATCGCGTTGCCCGCTTTTGTCAAATTGCCGGTCGCGCTTCTGGCTCTGGTGCGTCTATAGGGTAGCGACCCACCGAGGCGGATCCCTTCCTCGAACACCTTGCAGGGCTCAAGCGCCTCGAATAAGTTCCCAAGGTGCGACGACAGACCCCACCGAGCAAGTGTGCCGGGGGTTCATTGACTGTCGGCTACTGCGACCGCCTCTGCGCGTATCCCTCTCCGCCGGCCTTGTGCCGGTGGAAGGACGACTGACTCCTGACTCCTGATTCCACCCCTGGCAGCGCCGTGCCTCTCACCCCCTCGCGCCTGGTTCGCCAAATTCATCGGTCGCCGCTGCGGATCGTGCTGGCGACGACCGGCGGCGGAGCCTCCGCGCTTGAGGGGTTGCTGGCCGTGCCGGGGGCTTCGCAGACCGTGCTGGAGGGCGTGGTGCCGTACTCGGCCGCGGCGCTGCGGCGTTTCCTGGGTGCGGCGCCGGAGCACTATTGCTCGCCGGAGACCGCCCGCGCCATGGCCATGGCCGCCTTTCAGCGGGCGCTGCTCCTTGCGCATGACGAAGCGGACCAAGAGGGCCCGCACCGCGGAGGGACCCAGTCCGGCGGGAAGGGCCTGGCGTTGGCCGGCGTCGCTTGCACCGCCAGCCTGGCGTCGGACCGCGCGAAGAAAGGCCCCCATCGCGCGCACCTGGCGGTCCAAACGGCCGGGGCCACGATCACCCAATCGATCGAGCTGAAAAAGGGCCGCCGCAGCCGCTTCGGCGAAGAGAAGCTGCTGGGCCGGCTGGTGCTGAACCTGGTGGCGGAAGCCGCTGAGCTGAGCGAGCGCCTGCCCGCTCGGTTGACGCCGAGTGAGGCCCTCGAATCGTCGCGAACCGACGCCCGCCCCGAGTGGACGGAGTTGCTGCTGGGGCAGTCGCCGGCCGTGCGGCAGGGACCCGCGGCCGCTTTTTCGCCGCAGCGGCGGGCCATCCTGCCGGGGGCATTCAACCCCAGGCACGACGGCCACCGGCGACTCGCCGACGTGGCGATGCGGCGGCTCGGCGGCGCCGAGAGGGCGAGCGTCGAGCACGAGATCTCGATCCACAACGTCGATAAGCCCCCACTGGACTTCACGGAAATCCAGCGGCGCCTAGAGCAGTTCGGTCCGGAGGAAGTGCTTTGGCTCACCAGTGCGGCGCGGTTCGAGCAGAAAGCCGATCTGTTTCCCGGCGTTACGTTTCTGGTGGGCGCCGATACGATCGTCCGCATCGGCGACCCGCGCTACTACGGCGGCGACCCGGCGGCGCGCGACCGAGCGCTGGCGCACCTCCGCGAGCAAGGTTGTCGCTTTCTGGTGTTCGGGCGGCTCGTCGGCGAGAACTTCCGCAGCCTGGCGGACCTAGACCTGCCGGCGGACTTGGCGGCGCTGTGCGATGAGATTCCGGCCGAGGAATTCCGAGCCGACATCTCCTCCACCGAATTGCGCCGGCGACACCAGGGGTCAGGAGTCAGGGGGCAGGAGTCAGACAGCGGCGGCGTTTGACTCCTGACTCCTGCCTCCTGTCCCCTGTCCCCTGCCCCCTGTCCCCTGCCCCCTGCCCCCTGTCCCCTGCCTCCTGTCCCCTGCCCCCTGTCCCCTGCCTCCTGTCCCCTGCCTCCTGTCCCCTGCCTCCTGTCCCCTGCCTCCTGCCCTGACTCCCGCCGCATAACCTGCATGACCCTCAGTAAGGGCGCCATCCGCAAGGTCGCGGCGACTCGGCCGATTCCGGGCAGGTTGAGCGTTGGAGAACTTAAGGGGACTGCGGCGACTCGACGATACGCCTTGCAGCGAAACACGGGTTTCCAACCTCCCCTATCCTTAGGAGCCTCCCATGATCAAACGTGCCTTTGCTGTGGCGGTGATCGCCCTGTGTTGCAGCGCTTCGAGCGCCAATGCCGGCTTGCTCGACGGCCTGTGGGGCGGCAGCGGCGGCTGCGGTTGCGGCTGCGAAGCCACCTGCGGCTGCCAGCCGACGTGCGGTTGCGAGAGCCACTGCGCCCCGGCCCCGACTTGCGGTTGCCATGCCGAGCCAGCTTGCGGTTGCCCGGCCCCGTGCTGCGAGCCCTGCTGCAATTCGTGCTTCTGCCGTCCGAAGATTGGGGCTTGGCTGAAGAAGCTGTTCAGCCACCCGTGCGGCTGCCATTCGTGCTGCGAGCCGAGCTGCTGCGCTCCGTCGTGCTGCTGCGAGCCCAAGTGCTCCGCCGAACCGAGCTGCGCTTGCGGCCACTAAGCCGACTGACCTAGAGAACCAAGTGAAGTTTGCGCAACCTCTCCTTGCGCTTTGACGAGCAAACGGCCCCGCATCCCTCGCGGGGCCGTTTGTTTTTCTTTGGTAGCCGAAGTCGCCAGACTTCGGGCAGCCTGAACTCTGGCGAGTTCAGCTACCTGGGGATTGCCGCGCTGGCCCCTAGCGCCGCAGATTCAACAGTTCGTCGAGCAGCTTCTGGGCGGCGTCGATCACGCGGGCGTTGCTGCGGTACTGGGTCGAGGCGAGGATCAGGTCGATCAGGTTGCCGCCGATGTCGGTATTCGACAGCTCCACGGCGCCAGCGATGATGCGGCCGATGCCTTGCTCGCCGGGATTGCCGATGATCGGCAAGCCCGAGTTGATGCCGGCGGAGTAGAGGTTTTCGCCCTTCTGCTGCAGGCCGGTCGGGTTGGCAAAGCGGGCCAGGCGGATTTGTCCCAGATCGCGGGTGATGCCGTTGCTGAACACGCCGCGGATCGTGCCGTCTTCGCCGATGAGAAAGCTGGAGAGCGTGCCCGGCGGCGAGCCGTCCTGCCGCGCGGCGGCGAGCTCGCTGCGGGGGACCGCCAGGCCAGAGAGATCCTCGAAATGCAGGTCGAACTCTAGCGGCGAGTTGCTGGCGACCTGGCGGCGATCGATGGCCACCGTCGAATTCGTGACGTCGATCACCTTGCCTTCGCCGTCGAAGACGATCAGGCCGGTGCCGACCGCGATGTTGACGCCCGCGGCGGGTTGGTTGTCCGTAGAATCGGCGAACCAGCGATACGTGGTGGTCGTGGAGGTGCGCGATTCCTGCGCGACCGTGACCCGCACCTGTACGGGAATGCCTAGGGAGTCGTAGGCCACGAAGTCGGCCACGGCGGTTTCGCCCCGCGCTTGCTGCACCTGGCCGAACGGCATGTTGATGTTCGCCACCGCTCCGGAGTTGCCGGTGAATTGGAAGCTGGAGAGCGAGATATCGACGGCATTGTTCAGGCCGTTGTTGCTCACGAACTGAATCCGGCCGTCGACCGTCACCGTGCCGCCCGGGTCGATGGTGCCGGTGTCGGTCAGCGACTGCGGGATAGGGTTCGTGGGGTCGGTGTTCTCCTGGATGCCCAGGGCCTGCTCGGCGAAGTCAATCAGGTCTTGCACGGTGCTGGTCGCGGTGACCTGGAACTCCTTCTCGCCCAGCGTGCGGCCCCCCTTTTGTCCGGTGAAGCGCAGCACACCCTCTTCGGCGAAGAGCGGCTCGTAGGTGTCGGTGCCGTCGCGGCGAATCACGTCCAGCAGCCGGGTGGTCGAGGCCTGAATCGGAGGGCCGTCGAAGTCCAGTTCCGCTTGTGTCTGCAGAAAGACGTCGGTCTTGCCGTCGATGTATTCCGTGGAGCCGACGGCCGGCGTCAGGGTGCTGACCAGGTGATACTCCGTGTCGTTGCCGTCCAACGAGCGGTAGATGTTGATGCGGTCGTACGGTGCCGGCACGTCGGCCACGCCTGGCAAGTTGGTGAGCTTGACGCGGTCGTTTCCGGCGACGGTGATCGGGCCGCCGCCCAGGATCGGCGAAGGCCGGCTTTCCGGCACGTTGCCCAGGCTGCTGGAATACGTAATGCGGTAGTTCCACGAGTGGTTGCCGGCGGGCTGCGGATCGGCGTCCAAAATGCGCGCCCCCACGCTGGGCGGCTCGATCGAGGCCTGCGACGCCGTGTCGTTGACGGTCAGCGTGACAAGATCGTTGACCTGAGCAACTTCATAGAAGTCGCCGCCGTTGAGCGAGCGGTAGATCCGGCGGCCGGTGTAGTTGGCTGGCGGCCCGCCCGGGTCCGTGGGAATCGTAACGTCGATCGCGTCGCTGGCCGCAGCCACGACGTCGGCCGATGCCGTGGAGGCCGGGCTTTCGTTGCCTTGAGCATCGATGAACACCACGCGATAGTTGAACGTCCCAGCCTCCAGCGCGCCGGCACCGTTGACCACGCCGCTGGGGGCGGTCGTCGGACCAGTGACCACCACCGGCGTATCGCCGTAATTCGTGGCCGGAAACGTATAGGAAGAGTCGCCCAAAACGCCGCTTTGGATGATGGCCGCCGTGTCGGCAATGTCTCCGTCGGGCCGCAGGGTGCCCTGAAAGAACACGTTCTGCGTGGTCTGCGACACGGCCCGG
>JBGQHD010000156.1:0-8563 GCA_041497795.1 Planctomycetia bacterium | reverse complement strand
GGCCATCACCGGCATCGTGCTGTGGATGCACTACAGCCCCAGCGACACGACGGCCTGGGAAAGCGTGCAGTACATCGAGAACCAGATGCAGGGCGGCTGGCTGCTGCGCGGCATCCATCACTTCATGGCCCAGTGCATGGTCGTGCTGCTGGCCCTGCACATGCTGCAAGTGGTGATCGACGGCGCCTATAAGGCGCCGCGCGAGATCAACTTCTGGCTCGGGTTGATCCTGATGCAGATCGTGCTGGGCCTCTCCCTGACCGGCTACCTGCTCCCCTGGGACCAGAAGGGTTATTGGGCCACCCGCGTGGCGACGAACCTGATGGGCCTGGTGCCGCTGGTGGGAGAGAAGGTTCAGGCGGTCGTGGTCGGCGGCGCCGATTATAACCATCACACCGTGACGCGATTCTTCGCCCTGCACGCCGGCTTGCTGCCGGCCCTGCTGGTGGTCTTTGTGGCGGCGCACGTGGCCGTATTTCGCCGGCACGGCATCGCGGCCAAGCTGCCGCTCAAGCGGCCCGATCAATACTTCTGGCCCGACCAGATTCTCAAGGACGGCGTGGCCTGCCTGGCCGTGATCGGCGTGGCGCTGGGGCTAACGATCTACTTCGGCGGCGCCGAGCTGACCGCCCCGGCCGACGGCGCCCGCGAATACTCGGCCGCCCGGCCGGAGTGGTACTTCTTGTTCCTGTTCCAGTTCCTCAAGCTGTTCGAGGGCTGGGGGGCGGCGGGCGAGTTCGTCGGCGCGATTGCGATTCCCGGCCTCGTTGTCGGCTATTTCTTCGTCATGCCGTTCATCGCTCGCTTCCACAACGGACACCGAGTGAATGTGGCGATCCTGTTGCTGCTGTTGGCCGGAGCGGGTGTGCTGACGTCGCTGGCAGTCTACGAGGACCGGCACAAGCTCGACTATCGCAACGCCGTGTGGGTCGCGCAGCAGGAAGCCGAGCTGGCCAAGCACAAGGCCCAGCACGAGGGCATACCGCGGGGAGGCATGATCGAGAAGCTCCGCCGCGACCCGCAGGCCATCGCCCTGCAAGTGTTAACCAACCAGTGTTTCAAGTGTCACAACTACCAGTCGCCCCAGGGGCGCGGGCACGTCTTGGAGCAACCCACCGCGCCGAACCTCTACGGCTTCGGCACGGCCGACTGGGCCGCGGGAATCCTCGACCCCGAGAAGATCGTCTCGGACCACTACTTCGGCAACACCAAGCTGATGAGCGGAGAAATGGCGGTGTTCGTCAAAGATCCCGAGCGCGGCGGCAAGATCTCGACCGACGATCGCCGGAAGCTCGCCGAGGCCCTGGCGACGGAGGCCGACGATCAGCTCAAGAACAAGGACAAAGACAAACGCCTCGCGCTCTTCGGCAAGCACGGTTGCACGGAATGCCACAAGTATCACACCGAGGAAGGTGGCGGGCAGGCGCCGTCGCTCGACGGCTGGGGGTCCACCGACTGGCTGATGGGCATGATCGCCAACCCCAGCGGCGAGGGCTTCTACGGCCACCTCGGCGACAAGCAAGAGATGCCGGCCTTCCAGGCGGTGCTCGAGAAGCGCCTGAAGGAACAATCCGCCACGAAGGATGTCCCGGCCAAGGAAGTCATCCGCGAGATTACCCGCTGGCTGCGCGGCGAGTGGTACGCCGATCCGAGCGACAAGTGAGCGGCGAGCGGGGGTCGCGTTAGCGCCCCGAGCAATACGCATTAGACACGCCATGGACCGCTACTGGCTCCTCACGTCCACGTTCTACGGCAACTGGTTGCCAGGCGATCCGCGCGGCTTTGTCTCGCGCGTTCGAAACCGGCGGCCGGAGGACCTGCTTGCGCTTGACGCTCGGGGCGCTGACGCGACCCCGCTCGCTGCGCGGCGCGAGCACGACGTGCCCGGTACGCCATACGACCACGACTTGCGTGGCCTGCACCGGCACGCTCAAGAGCAGCTCAAGGGAAAACCGGTGCATCTCAACCACGAGCAAGCACAGGTCCTGCTCGCGCAGTTCCTTGAAACGGCCGATTATCGCGGCTGGCGACTTTGGGCTGTCGCGATCATGTTCAATCACGTCCATCTCGTCGTGGGCGTCCCGGGCGATCCCGATCCGACGAAGGTGCTCGGGGATTTCAAGTCGTATGGCAGCCGGGTATTGACGGCCCGTTGGGCAAAGCCGGAAAGCGACACCTGGTGGACCTATGCTGGATCGAAGCGGAAGCTGCCGAACGAAGCAGCGGTCCTGTCGGCGATTGAGTATGTTCGCAATCAGCACAATCCGCTGGTGGTTTGGATTTCGCCGGAGTTGTCGGCGCGATGACGCGACTAACTACTCGGGGCGCTGACGCGGCCCCGCTCGCCTGATGTCTCACGAGCATTACGACAATCCGCTGATCTCCCGCTACGCTTCGGCCGAGATGAGCCGGCTGTGGGGGCCGCAGCGGCGGCATAGCACCTGGCGGCGGATTTGGGTGGCCCTAGCCGAGGCGCAGTGCGAGCTGGGCCTGAACGTCGCGCGCCAGCAAGTGGCGCAGCTTCGCGCCCACGTCGAGGACATCGACTTCGCCGCGGCGGCCCGCTACGAGCGCAAGCTGCGGCACGATGTGATGGCCCACGTCCACGCCTACGGCGACGCCTGCCCCGAGGCGCGCGGCATCATCCACCTGGGGGCCACAAGCTGCGACATCACGGACAACGCCGATTTGCTGCTCTTGCGCGAGGCGCTCACGATCGTCCGCGATCGGCTGGTGGCGGTGATCGACCGGCTTGCTCGCTTCGCCGCCGCGCACCGCGATCTGCCCTGCCTGGGCTTCACGCACTTCCAGCCGGCGCAGCCCACCACGGTCGGCAAGCGGGCTTGCCTGTGGGCCTACGACTTGGCGCTCGACGTGGAGGAGATCGAGCAGCGCCTGACCGCACTGCGGTTCCGCGGCATCAAGGGCACGACCGGCACGCAGGCCAGCTTTCTGCATCTCTTCGGCGGCGATCACGACAAAGTCCGTCGGCTGGACGTGCTGGTTGGCGAGAAGCTCGGTTTCCCTTCCAGCTATGTAGTCACTGGGCAGACCTACCCGCGCAAGGTGGATGCTCAGGTGCTGGCCGTTCTCTCCGGCATCGCCGCCAGCGCCCATAAGGCGGGCACCGACCTGCGGCTGCTCCAGGGTCGCCAGGAGATCGAGGAGCCGTTCGAAGCGGAGCAAGTCGGCTCATCGGCCATGGCCTACAAGCGAAACCCGATGCGGGCCGAGCGGATTTGCTCGCTGGCGCGGTTCGTGATGAGCTTGGAGACGAGCGCCGCCCAGACGGCCGCCACGCAGTGGCTGGAGCGCACCCTCGACGACAGCGCGAACCGCCGACTGGTGTTGCCGCAGGCGTTCCTGGCGGTCGATGCCCTGCTGATCCTCTATCAAAACGTGGCCGGCGGACTCGTCGTCTACCCGCAAGTGATCGCCAAGCACCTGGCGGAAGAGCTGCCGTTCATGGCCACGGAGAACATTCTCATGGCCGCGGTGGCCGGCGGCGGCGACCGGCAAGACCTGCACGAGCGCATCCGCCGCCACAGCCAGGCCGCCGCCGCCGTGGTCAAGGAACAGGGCGGCCGCAACGACCTCCTGGAGCGCCTGGCCGCCGACCCGGCCTTCGCCGGCGTGGACCTGGCCGGCGAGCTCGATCCGGCCAGGTTCGTCGGCCGGGCGCCGCAGCAGGTGGACGAGTTCCTCGCCGGCGTGGTCGAGCCGCTTCGTTTGCGCTACCCGGCCGCTCTCGCCCGCACCGCCGACGTGTCGGTCTAAGGGTATTGGAGCGAAGGGGAACGCCGCGGCGTCGCTGTGCACTACCGCTTGGGAATGCCGCGACACAACAACTCGGCAAGAAAGCTGGCCGCGGCCGGATCATTCTGCACGGTCGCCCAATCTGCAAATGCCAATTCGGCACGCATCACGTTCGTGTCAGCTCGTGAATGGATGATGGTCGCGCCCGTGTCGTAGTCGGCTTCATGCCGTGCTTGTTGCAGTATGACGAACTCCGAAGCGATGTCTCGAATCTCCGGCGGCACGACCTGACCAGCCGTCGTGACGAGCTGCCCCGCCGAATTCGCAGCCAACGCGGCATACTCCTGGCAGACCAGTCTCATGATTCTGTGGTCAAAAGCGCGAGCGATGCGCGGACGCAGCGCCGCCACGCTCACCAGCCGGGCCGTGGCTTCGTGGACCAGCAGATGAAACAGGGAGTAATAGGCGGTGGAAACGGCCCGCCGCAGCTCTGCTTCAACCGGAGAACCCTGGTTGCGGTCCACGAGCTCTCGGGCCAATTTCAACAGGTCGTCGTGCAGGGCCATCGTTTGCCGGCTCACAACACTTTGTGTTCGACAGCCGTCTGCATGCGGACGTAAGGCCACCTGTCGCTCCCGACCGCAGCTAGCGCTTCGCGGATCTTCCGTGTTAGCTGCGAGGCGACGCGGCCAAACTCTTTCCGCGGCGCGCTGGTCTCATCGGCGAAGAGATTGATCCAAACCGCCGGCAGGCCATCTTGATCGCTCCCCAGCTCGTAGTCCCAGTTCGCGATCCACGATGGGAACTCGACGCTCTGCAATGCCTCTTCGATATTCTCTCCCTCTGCGGGAGCAGGCACGTACGGTCCCAAGATCGACAACATCTTCGCGAAGGCTGCCGTCGCCTTGGCAAGTTGGTCTGGCTTGGCCGGCTCCGTTGGCGGCACTTGATTGGCGACCGCCAAGAACTCGGAAACGGCAGCCCGCAACTCCGCCTGGCGATCCAAGCCGAGTTCCGGAAAATCGTCGGCGTCAAACCCATCGACCGACCTGGGCGTCAACCAAATGGCCGCGCGGGCGATCATCTGCTCGAGCGCCCTCGGATCAACCTGCGGGTTGTCTGTCGTGACGCGCGGATGGTGAAAAAGGTTTCTCGCGACGCGGAAGTTGTCCAAGAACTCTTGCTTCGCCATAGGAGATTCCCATTCTGTGCAGCTCATAGGATACAGGTGACTGCGGCTGTCACCTAGCTTGGCCGGACACTAGTTGCGGGTCTCCCACTTCGCCACTTCACTCCGGCGGAGTGACAGGTTGGCCAAATGCGCCGCCGACGCCGCCCCGACGCCGGCCTCGGCCGGGCAGTTGGGCTTCTTCCGGCTGCGGACGCACTCGACCCAATTCGTCAGGTGCAATAGCTCGCCGTTGGGCTCGTCGTAGAAATCGGCGCCGCGCGGGCCACGGCCGATCACCAGCTCGCTGGGCTTGATGCGGCGATTGCGCTCGGGATGGACTTCGTACCGGCCGCGGTCGAGGTACAGCGTGGCGTCGCTGCCCATGAACTCCAGCATGGCCGCGTTGCGGGCGTTGACGAACGTGCCCTCGAAGTAGACTTGCAGCTCCTTGTCGGGGTAGCGGAGCAGCGTCTGCACCGTGTCGGGAGTCTCCCACAGGTCCTTGGCCATGTAGTGGTCGCCGATGCTGGCGGCCACCTGCGGGTGGTCCAGGTCGAGGAACCAATGGGCCACGTCGATGAAGTGGACCATCAGGTCGGTGAAGATGCCGCCGCCGAAATCCCAGAACCAGCGCCAGTTGCGGAAACGGTATTCATCGAACGGCTGGTCTTTAGCTTTGCCAAGAAAGCTCTTCCAATCCACCGTCTTGGGATCGATGTTCAGCTTGCCCTGGGTGCCGCGCGGCGTGTTACGGTTCCAGGTGAGGTGCACCTTGTGAATCTTGCCGAGCTGCCCGGAGCGGACAATCTCCTCGGCCTTCTGAAACTGCGGCATGCTCCGCTGCTGCGTGCCGACCTGGACGATCCGTTTGTGTTTGTTTTGCGCGTCGATGACCGATTGCCCTTCGGCCAGGTCGTGCGTTAGCGGCTTTTCCACGTACACGTCCTTGCCGGCCTGGCAGGCGGCCACGGTGATCGGCACGTGCAGATGGTCGGGCGTGCCGATGACGACGGCGTCGATGTCGTCTCGCTCCAGCAGTGCGCGAAAGTCCTTGGTCTCCGTCGCCTTGGCGTCGGCCAGCTTCTTCCCTTCGGCGAGGTGGTAATCCCACACGTCGCAAACGGCGGTGATCTTCACGCCGTCGATCTTGGCCAGGTCTTGCATCAACCGCCGGCAGCGCCCGCCGGTGCCGATGCAGCCGACGCGGAGCGTCTCGTTGGCGTAGAAGCCACGGGCAGTCGCCGAGAATCCGGCGGCCACGAGGCCAGCGGCCGTGAGGGAGGTTGTGGTGAACTGGCGGCGAGAAAGTGGGTTCATGGGCGTGCTCGTGCGGTCTGGGTGCGATGATTCGATGGGTTCTCGTTCCGAGGCTCCGCCTCGCGTTTCGAGGCGGAGCCTCGGAACGAGGATGTCGGCCGACATTCTAACCGACTAGCTTGCCGTTTCGCTCCCCTGAAGTGTCAAAACGAGAGTGCGGGCGTGGGCCTGGTTGCGATGTTCGCAGAGGTAGATGCCCTGCCACGTGCCGAGCGCCAGGTGGCCGTCGCGCACCGGGATGCTGACCGAGCTGCCCAAGAGCGCGGCCTTCACGTGGGCCGGCATGTCGTCCGGACCTTCGACGGTGTGGTGGTAAGGAAAGTCTTCGGGAGCAATCGCGCTGAAGCTGCGTTCCAGGTCGGCGGGCACGTCGGGATCGGCGTTCTCATTGATCGTGAGCGACGCCGACGTGTGCTGGATGAAGACGTTGAGCAGCCCCACGGCAACGCCGGCCAGCTCCGGCAGGGCCTCGGTCACCTCGCGGGTGATGAGATGAAAGCCCCGCCGCCGGGCCGGCAATCGCAGCTCCCGTTGTAGCCAGAGCATTTGCGGTATTGGCGTCTCGCGAAGGAAATGGAACTCGCGAGCACTACGATACCACAGCGACGGGCGGCTTGAAGGATCTGGTCCTGGTCATTGCCGTGCCCGTCGTGGTCCTCGTCCCTCGACTGCATTCGAGGACGACGACGAGGACGAGAAGCAGATATCCGTGCAGGCCCCGGCCAGATCAGCGCAAAAAAAGAGCGGGTCGGGTTAGAACTCGCGGAACACGAAGTCCCGCGACTCTAGCGGCGCGGCCCGACCCGCCAGGAAAAAGTAGGTTACGCTTCGTGCGCAGGCGGCAAACTTTCTGCAATTGCCGCAAGTCGGTCCAGCCGCATCGCTTAATCGCCTATTCTGGGCAACGCCTAAACTGACTCCTGGCTCGATCACGTCGGGCTGACGCCTCGACGCTCGCTTGCTGCCGCCGGGCAAACTCTGCGGCCGATACCGCCGCTATCGGATGTGCCGCCTGTGCCGTCAGCCGTCGATTTCTTCACTACTGGCGTTGCAACCGGACGAAGCGATTTACACGCGAGTGCCGTGAACGACGGAAACTCCGTCTTCGCGGCCAGGGTGGACGACTCGCTCCGCGAGTCGCACGAGCTTGTGGGGCAGACATTCCTGTCTGCCTGGCAGGCAGGAATGCCTGCCCCACTCATCTCGCGGAGCGAGATGGCTACTTTCCGGTGACCACGCATGAAACTCCAACGCCTGCTCTTCGTCGCGGTGCCCGCCGGGTTGGGTCTGGCCTGGTGGGCTGCATCGTGGGCCGCGTCGGGCAACTCGCCGAGCCCCCACCGCCTCGAGACCGCGGGCGTATGGGCCGAGAGCGCCGGCGTCCAGCCGAAACCGTTCCAGCCCGTAGTTCAGGTCGCCGCCCAGGTGCCGTTGAACGCAGCGCCGGACCCATCGCTGGGCATGCCCTGCGGTCCGGATCTGATGCCGGGGGAGCAATCGTTCTTGGCGCCACGCGTCGCATTGGCGCCGCCCCCAGCGTCTGAGCCGGCCAAGCCCCTGGCGACCGGCGCGGCGGCCGACGACCGCTTGGAATTCACGGTGACCGACGTGCCCTCCGCGGGCCCAGGCGACGGCGTCGTCCGCTTGCCGCCGCTGCCCGACGAAGTGCAATACGGGACTACCGCGGTGCAACGCTTGCCTCCGCTGCCGGAGAAAGCCTCGCCAGCCGCGCCACCGGCGCGGGAGATGATGATGATCGCGGGACCGACTCCATCGCCGCAGACCAATCCGCCGCCGATCGAAGTCGTCAACCTCGAGCTTTCGGCGGGATCAAACGGAAACAAGCCAATGGCAGCCGCCGCGCCGGAAGTCGGACCGCCGGCCGGGGCCGTTGAGCGAAACCTGCCTCGCAGCACCGTCCAGCCCAATCACGAAGACCCCGCTGCGGCCTCGCCCGTCGCTGACCTGCGGCCGTTGGCCGAACTGCTGCGCGACGCCGGCGCCCCTGCCGTCGCCTCGCAAGCACCTTTGCCCAGCAGCCCGAGGGTCGGTGAAACGGCGCCCCCGGCCGCTACCTTGCCTTTGAATTTTCCGCAGCTCGCAAGCCCGAGCGAAACGCCTGAGGGGACGAACCGCTCGGCCGTCACTGACCCAGCCAAGCCGAGCAGTTTGCCGTCGTCGCCCGGCCCTGTGGCGCCAGCCTCATTGCCCGTGACGAGTTCCTCGACGGGCGCCAGTGTTCCGCCGCCGTGGGCCACGCCAACTTCCAGCTCCACACCTTCCAGCTCTACATCATCTTCCAGCTCCACGAACGCCGCT
>JBGQHD010000155.1:0-8575 GCA_041497795.1 Planctomycetia bacterium | reverse complement strand
TCGATCTTCACAACTCACTTCGTTGCTGGCTTGCGCCGCTTTCCGCTAGAACCGCCAGGTCACGCCAGCCTGGATGCCGCGGCGGCCGAGCGCCTCGACGATTCGCTGCCGCACGGCGTCGCCCGAGTCGGCGCCGGCAAGCTCGGCCTCGATTCGCAGCGATCCGCCGGCCGTGTAGATCTGGTAGTTGCCCCCCATCTCGCTCTGACTGTAAAGCACATCCTCGATCATGTATGGCGAGATCGGCGGAGCCGCCGGCTGGGCGGCCGGGCCGGGCTGGGCCACTTGATCGGCGATACGGCCCCGGATGTGGACCTTCGGAAACACCACGCCGCAAGGGCACGGCGCGGGGTCGATCATCGCCAGGTCCTGAGTGCGATAGCGGATCAGCGGCGATGCCTGGCGCAGCAGCGTCGTGCAAACGACTTCGCCGACTTCGCCCGGCGGCTTCGGCTCGCCGGTCTGCGGATCGACGATCTCCAGGTACACGTGGCCGGCGCTAACGTGGCAGCCTGCCTGCTGGCGGCACTCGATGCCGATTGGCCCGCACTCCAGCGAGCCATAGAACACCAGGGCCGGGCACTTCCACCGCTCTTCGAGCCGGCGGCGATAGGCCGGCGAACAGCCCTCGCCCGTCAGCCAGATGAACCGCAGGCGGAGGTCCTGCCCCGGACGCTTGCCGATGGCGGCGGCCACTTCGGAGAGCAGCATCGCATAGGGCGGCGTGGTGATCAGCACGTCGGCGGCCAGGTCGGCCATGACCTGCACGGTCTTGTCGGCCTCGGAATAAAAGCCCCCTTTGCCGACCGGCACGACCTGCGCACCCGCCGCTCCTTGCAAGGAGCGCTGAAACGACTGCCCGGCGGAACTCATTTCGTAGGGCAGCGCGTTGATGACCACGTCGCTGTCGCGGATGTCCATCAGCTCGTGCGGAAACGGCGCCCAATCGCGGACGTGCATGTCGTCCCACGAGTAATGCACGTAGGACCAAACGCCCCCCGTCGTGCCGGTGGACGTGTGCGTCAGACAGACTTCGCTCTTGGGCACGGAGAGCAGCACCCAGGGCTTGCCGCGCAGCTCGTCCTTGTGTGTGAAGGGGAACCGAGCCAAGTCGCCCAATTTGTGAAAGTCGTCCGGCTTCACGCCGGCCGAGTCGAACTTCTGGCGGTAGAAATCGTTGGCGGCGTAGACGTGCCCGAGCTGCTCGGACACGGTGTCGCGCTGATAATCGTGCAGCCGCTGGACGGGCCAGCGCTCGATCGGCGCCGGCGGCGCGCCGCTGAAATAACGGCGGATGCGGGAGGCAAGCTCTTTGTCGGGGCGAATCATGCCTCGGATTCTACCGCGCCGGCGCTATCGCGCCGACTGTTGCGAGGTCTCGCGCGGCACCGTGGCAGCCTGGTCGCGAGACAGCCGCATGAACCCCGACAGGCAGACCAACACCACGGCCAGCGCGATGTTCACGGTGGCCCAGAGCTTGGCGTTGGCCCGCACCTTCTCGAACGCCGCGCTGCGGCCGACCAGCGCGCTGGCGATAAAGAAGATGCCCAGCCCCAGCAGGAACTTCACGCCGAAGAGCGCATGGTACATCGGCTTGATGCCCTGCAGCGCCTCGTTGCCGGCGCCGAGGCTGCGGTTGATGACGATGAAGTTGTAGAGGCCGCTGGCCAGGAGGAACAGGATCGAAACCATCACCGCCTTCGACCAGCGAGCGCGGAGCGCTTCGTGCAGGGCGCGGCGCTGCTCGTCGGGCAGCGTGGCCAAAGTCGGCAGCAGCGCGTAGCGGATGAAGATCGTCCCGCCGACCGCCGTGATCGCGGCCAGGATGTGGGCCCAGCGGGAGATGAGCGCAACGGCGAACCCTAGTGAGAAATCCATGACGATGTCCCTTCAAGTCGTTTTCGTCCGATGGGCCTGGGAGATCGATCGTGGGGCTGGGACGGATCGCCTTCCGCCTGCAACTTACCCGTCGAGCGATCGACCCGGCAAGGCGAAATCGGCTGCTTGCCGGCCGCGCGCAGCAGAAAACCCACACGGCGAGAACTCGCGTGGGTCGGCTCTGCGTCACGACGGTGTCCAGGCGCCGCTTCAACGCGAGGCGCCAGCGCCCTCGCGGAGACCACCTGGAGGGACGTTTCCTTTTAGAGACTAGACCATTTCCTTGAGGGATTTGAGCGGCAGCACCTTGGGCTTCTTGGATGCCGGTTTGGCCGGGTAATTCTTCATCTCTTTGGTGAAGGGGTCCAGCCTCGGGCCGGCCGGCCTGGCCTTGACCTCTCTCACTTTGATCTTCATCAGCCCGCCGACGTTGATCGTGCCAGGAGTCTTTCCCGACAGGGCCTTCTTGATCTGTCCGGCCAGCGAATCAAACACCCTCGTCACGTCCTTGCGCGACAGCTTGGTGTCTTCGGCGATAGCGGCAATGCACTGCGACTTCGAAACCATCTTCTTGTTAGCTGCTGCTTTTGCGGCCTTGGCCATGGGGGGCTTTCCTCCCTGGGTGCGATGGGTCACGATACGATGGAAACGCCAGTACGGTCTGGTACGTCACAGAGGCTCGAGAGACCTTGGCTTCGAGAGTGCTCAGCTTCGAGCCTCATTCGTCGTGGAATGGCAAAAGATTAGACTGCAATCGGCGGAAAATGCAACGGGGAAAAACGAAAAAACCGCCGTTTTCCCGGCAAAACCGCCACTTCGCGGCCCGCCGCCAGAAGCCCGGCTTCTCGGAGAAGCCGGGCTTCTTCCCACGACGCCGGATCACTTGCCGATGCAGTACAGCGTCTCGCGCCGGCTGCCCGACGAGCTGTCGGCCGCCCGCAGGTAAATCCGCCCGCCGCTGATCGACGGCGTGGCGAAGATCTCGTCGCCGGTCTGATTCGTCGCCACGCGCTCGAAGCGTCGCGGGTTGGCCTTGAAGACGGTCGTCTTGCCGTTGGCACCGGAAACGTACACGTGCCCGCCGGCCAGCACCAGCGACGCCCGGATGTTGCCGCCGAGGCGCTCCTTCCATTGCTCCGCGCCATCCTCCGCGCGCCAGCAGTACGCCACGCCGTCGTCCGTCGCCGCGTACACGTGCCCATCGTGAGCGACCATGGACGACGTGTAGATCTTGGTGCCGTTGCGCCAGGCGGCCTCACCGGTGGCGGCGTCGACGCACAACGTTTCGGCCTGGGGATAGCCGCCGCCGGCGATGACGCAATCCTCCGCGCGCACCGGCGTGTTGATCGTCAAGGCGGCGGTGCCCGGGCAGCTCCAGCGCTCGGCACCGGTCGCCGGATCGTAGCTCATGATCGCTTTGGCTCCGCTGATCACGAGCTGGTCTTTGTCGGCGATGCGGAAGACCGCGGGCGTGGCGTAGCTATCCGCGGCCGGACGGCGTTTGCGCCAGCGAATCTCGCCGGTCTTGCGGTGCAGCGCGGCGAGGAACCCGCCGCTCTCCTGGTCGGCCGCGACGATGACGTGCGGCCCGTGCAGCACGGGCGAGGCCCCGTAGCCGAACCGCGAGGCGTAGCCGCCGACTTCACGCTGCCAAAGCTGCTGGCCCTCCAGATCCAAGGCGGTGACCCAGATGGCGTCGCGACGGGGAAAAACGGCGAAGATGCGCTCCCCATCGCTCGCCAGCGTGCACGAGGCGTGCGTGCTCTCGGAATGTGTGCCGGCGATGAAACCTCCGTCGTGCACCTGGGTCTGCCACAGCAGCTTGCCGAATTCGCGGTCGAAGCACACGACCGATTGGGTTTCGGCCGACTCGTCCGCCGTGGCCAACAGCACGCGGCGGCCGACGATGGTCGGCGAGGCGTGGCCGCGGCCGGGCACGTCGGCTTTCCAGACGATATTCTCGGATTTCTCTTCCGTCGCGCTCCAGGACGTCGGCGCGGCCGGCCCCGTCGCCACGCCCTGATGCTGCCCCCGCCACCAGGGCCAATCGTCCGGGCCGATTTCTGGAGCAGGCAGCTCCTCCATCTCGCCCGTGTCGGCCGCGGAAATCTCCGCGGCGGGCTTTACGCGATCGCCGCAGCCGACGGCCAGGGATAGAACGAAGAGGCACGTCGGCAAGCGCCACTCGGGCAAGGGCATCATGAGCCTGCTCCTTTGGAGTGCGGCGCCTTGTCGCCGCTTTCGGATTTTTGGCTGCATCACCGCTGTTCGTATGGCCCTCGCAAAAAATCCAAAAGCGGCTAAAAGTCGCCGCACTCCACAATATCGCCCTACCGTTCGCCCCGGAATAGCGGCTCGGTAAGGGCCTGCGCGGTGACGAGCCCCACGGTCCCTCCGCTCTGGTCCACCAGCCGGGCCATGGTTTCCCCCGCCTCGTAGAGCTTGACCAGCGCCGAGATGTGTGTCTCGCTATGGGGAATATCGATCAACGGCCGGACTTTGCGGAGCTCGTCCCCCGACTCGAGGCGGATTTCCGCCACCCGCACGTAGCCGATCAGCTTGCGGCGGCCCAGCGGCTCTTCCACGGGCAGCTCGGCGGCGTGCTGCCGACGCGCCAGTCGCAGCACGTCGCCGTTCGTCATTCCCAACCGCACGGGCGTGAGCCGCTGCGGGGGCAGCGCGAAGCGTCCGACCGGCTCGCTGGCCACGGCGAACAGCCCCTGAGCGAGCTGCCGCTGCGCGGGGCGCAACAGGCCCGCGGCGTGTCCCTCCTCCAATACCGATTGCAGCTCGCGCCGCGCGAGCGTGAGCTGCACCGGCTGGTGAGACTGCCCGGCCAGCCATTCCAACACCTTGCTCAGCCCCCACAGCAGCAGGCTGAGCGGCGCCAGCAGCACGGTGAACAGCAGAAACAGCGGCCCGCTCTTGCGAAGCAGTGCATAGGGCGCTTCGAGGAAAAGCTGCTTGGGCAGCGCCGCACCGTAGACGTAGAGCAGCGGCGACAACAGGATCGGCAACACGATCTCCGCCACATTGCCTTCCCAGTCGAGCGAGTTGGCGATGATCACCAGGGCCAGCGACAGCAAGTCGTCGGCCAGATTAGTGCCCAACAGCGACGTGGCCACGAACAGGCCCGGACGGTTGCTCAGCCAAAACAAGGCCCGCGCCAGCCGGTCGCCCGCCAGGGCGTCGAGTTGCAGTCGAATCCGCGGCACGCGGAAAAAACCCGTCTCCACGCCGCTGAAGAAGGCGGTCAGCGCCCAGCCGACGAGGAACAGCCCGATGGCGGCGGCGATCATGGGCTGGGCTCCTCGTCGGCGCCGGCCGACTCCGCCGCCTGCGTGAGTTCGACGACCACCTGGCCACGGTCGGGAATCTCGATCGCTCGCAGGGCAAACCCGGCCCACTGACACTGGTCGCCGACTTCCGGCAGCCGGCCGAGCATCTCCTGCATCAGGCCGGCCACCGTGACGGTCTTGCCTGGCCTGCGGTCCAGTCCGAAGAATCGAGCCAGCCGGCGGAGGCTGGTCATGCCGGTGACGTGCCACACGCCCGGCGCCACCTCGCGGATCGGCTGCCGGTCGAGCAGCCGCTGGCTGCGGCTCGAGGCGCGGCGGAAGATGCTGTCGAGGATGTCCTCGTAGGTCACGACGCCGATCATCTCGCCCAGCTCGTTGACGACGACCACCACCCGCCGGTCCACGCGCTGCATCTCATCCAGCGCGGCGGCCACCGACGTACACCAAGGCAGATAGGCCACCGGCTCGGCCAGGCGGTCGAGGTGCTGCTCCGGCACTTCGGCCAAGGAACCCAAAGGAATGGCGCCGGAGACCTCGTCGCTGTCCGGTTCGGTGACCAGGACGTATCCGCTGCGCGGCGGAGCGGCGCGGAGGTCGCTCAGGTGAATCGGTGGCCGAAACGAAAGCAACTGGGCGCGGGGTCGCATGAGCTCATCGACGCGGTACTCCGACAGGGCCACAATATTGCTCAGCACGACCTCTTCCTGTTCCAGCAGCGCCGCGTCGGACGTGGACAGCGCCACCGCCCGCTCCAGGTCGCCGACCTCGAGGAACGGCTCGGGCTGAAACGACGGCCAGAACAGCCGCCGGGAAATCAGCGTCACCGCCTTCAGCGTGGGCACGATCGGGTCAAACGCGCGCACGGTCAGCGACAGCGGCAGACCCACCATGCCGGCCAGCAGCCGCGATTGCATCACGCCCAGGATCTTGGGCAGCACCTCGGCGAAGGAGACGAGGATCAGCAGCGTGGCCGTGGACCAGACGCCGATGGTCCAGCCGCCGACTCCGCTCCGCTGCATGCCCAGGGCTGCCAACGAGGCCAGCGTGAAATAGGCGAGGTTGGCGAGCAGGTTCCAGAACAGCACGGCGGTCAGCAGCCGGCCGGGGTCGGCCAGCAAGGCGGCCGCGGCGCGTTGCGACGGGTTGCCGTGCTCGAAGGCCAGTCGGTCGCGGCGGTGCAGGTTGAACAGCGCCGCCTCGGAGGCCGAAAAGAACGCCGAGCAACCCAGCAGCGCCCCCATGGCCGCCACGTACGGCAGATAGGGCACGAACCATTGCACGGTGGTCAATCCTCCCCGCCCGTCGTGCGGCCGGTGGCCACGTCGAACTCGTACACGGCGGGCACGAGCATCGCGGCGGTCGTGAAGCCGTAGGTGAACGAGACCACCAGCAGCACGCCCAACGTATTCTCGAACACCACGTAGCTGGTGATGGCATAGAACGTGGCAAAGGGGGCGATCAGCGACGCCAGGCCGATCGCCGGCGACGGGTTCCGGCTGCCCAGCGCCACGTACAACCCCAGGCCGCCCCCCAGGATGAACACCACGAATGGGGCAAGCTGCACCTGGAACGAGCCGCCGCCGAACACCACCATCATCCACATGCACGTGGCGACGCCGATCACCAGAAAGAACACCGTGCCCAGGCTGGTGGCGATCGCCGTGCGGCTGTTCGCGTAGGCCATGCCGGTGTGCACACCCAGCATGGCCACGAAGATCATCATCACCGCCAGGCCGGCGAGCAGATACAGCATGTTCTCGGCCGATACGCCGCCCAGCCACCACAGCGCCAGGCAAGCCACCAGCGGCAGGACGACCATCTCCTTGGTGTTGTAAAAGATGCCGCCGAGCTTGCCGAAGACGAACTCCTTGGCCGACACGTCGGTGACCAGCAGCAGGTCCAGCGCCTTGGCGTCGCGCTCGTTGGTCAGCGACGTGACCCCCTGGGCGTTGATCAGCATCAGGCTGAGCACGAACAGCGGCAGCGTGGCCAGCGCGGCCCCGTAGCGCGTGATGCCCGCGTCGCTGCGGGCCATCAAGTAGAGCGCCGCGATCGAGGCCGCCGCCAACAGCAGATATATCATGCGCACGAAGACCACCTTGCGACCGTAGGCCCAGGTGCGCATCTCCCGCCAAATGATCGGATGGTTCCAGACCTCCCGCGTGCCATGGGCATCTTGCCGGTGCGCAAGATAGGCATCCTGCCTGTCCGGGTGCCGCGTGTGGTAGGCATCCTGCCTGCCGGCCGGGCGCGTGGCATGGGCATCCTGCCCATGCGACAGACGGGCAGCCTGCCCGACGGCCTGTTCGGAGTCGGCTCGCTCCAAGCCGGCTCGTTCCAGGACGGCTTCCGGATGCTCCTCCTCCGGCCCACGAGCCGCTTCGCGGGTCGGGTTCCAGCGGCGGACGCCGAAGATCGCCAGCGCGTTCAGCAGCACGGCGGCGGCCGCGGCGACGAGCAGATAGACGTTGACCGCGCTGCCCAGCCATCCGCCTGCTCCGTCGGCCAGCGGCTGCGTCGCGCCGGCAATTGCGTGGACCGGACTGGCGGCCGTGGCGGCGAACGCTTGCCAGCCGCCGTCGGCGTAGATCCAACGCACCGCCTCGCACGCCCCCGGCCAGAACAGCAGGCACAGCACCGTCAGCGCCAACGTCTGGAACGTCTTCTCCCGCCACACCGCCAACAGCGAGCCCAGGCTGCCGGCCGCCAAGGCGCTCAGCAGCGTCACCGCGAAGACCCGCAGCACCTGGCCCGGCGACACGCCGCCGAAGAGCATCGTCAGCATGAAGAACGGCAGGGCCGCGGCCAGCAGCATCAGCACGCTGAGCATGCTGGCCAGCAGCTTGCCCAGCACCAGCTCGCCGTTGGAGAGCCGGGTCATCAGCAGCAGCTCCAGCGTGCGGCGGTCCTTCTCCAGGGCCACGGCGCTGGCCGTGGAGAGCGCCGAAAAGAACAGCAGCACCGCCATCTGCAGCGCCGACAGCGACAGGAACAGCACGTGGCCGAAGCGGGCCAGGTCGCCGAGGTTGCGCACCTGCTGCGTGCCGGTGAACACCATCCACAGCGTGAGCATCAGCACCCACAGCCCGATCACGTACACCGCCCGCGACAGGTACATCTTCGGGCGCCGCGGCGCGGTCACCGCCTCACGCGTGAACACCGGTCCGGCAAGCAAGCGGGCGTCTCCCGATCAGGTAAGGCGGACACTCTTGTCCGCCGAAGCAGCGGACACTGAGCCCTGTAAGGCGGACACTCCTGTCCGCCCCGCACGGCGGCCCCCATTATACGAGATCGACCGGGCCGCCGTTCAGAGCGATTGCCAAGAAGCCGGCCAATAGTAGCCGTCTCGCGCCGCGAGACGAGTGTGGGCAACTCGCTCTGCGAGTTGCCGGCCGACT
>JBGQHD010000154.1:0-8579 GCA_041497795.1 Planctomycetia bacterium | reverse complement strand
TTGCGTTCTTACGGCGTTGCGTTGTCATTGGCGAGCGAGGGCTGTCCTGGCTCGCCTGTTCCCCGTTACGCGTGTGAGCTTCGGCTTGCCGCGTGAGGTTCTTCCAGGGAGGGGGCGCGAGGAATGGACTGCCCGCTAAGCCCCTCGCATCGGCCCGGTGCCTTGCGTTGAACCATCCGCTGAATGTCCCGCGCCATCTGACCGCCCAGGGAGAAGCCGCGCGCCGTCGCGGCCTTCCGGGCGACCGGTCGCCTCGTGGGACACGCGGCTCGCGTGTCTGTCGGCTGGCACGCGAGCCGCGTGCCCCACGTGAGCAGTCGCCGGTCATTCTGACGCTTGCTCGATCCATCGCCCGAACATAACTCCCTCGGTCCCCCCAGGAGTTCGAGACTTATGGCAACCTCCGCAGTCCGCCGCATCGTGCCCAAGGACGTCCGCCGTTTCGGCAGCTTTCCCGAGCTGTTCGAGAGTCCCGATCTCACGCAGATTCAGACGCTCAGCTACGAGCGCTTCCTGCAGGCCGACGACGCCGCGGAGAAGCGCGAGGATCGCGGCATTGAGGGCGTGCTGCGCGAGATCTTCCCCATCGAAAGCTACGACAAGACCCTGCGTCTGGAATACCTCAAGTACGATCTGGGCAAGCCGCGCTACGAGCCGGACGAGTGCCGGCAGTTGCGCTTGACGTACGGGCGCCCATTCAAGATTTGGCTGCGCTTGACCAAGGAGCAGCCGATCGAGGAGGAAGTCTATCTGGGCGACATGCCGATCATGCTCGGCGGCGGCGAGTTCATCATCAACGGGGCCGAGCGCGTGGTGGTCAGCCAGTTGCACCGCAGCCCCGGCGTGGACTTCATCTCCGAAAAAGAGGGGGAGCGCGAGCTGCACAGTTGCCGCGTGATCCCCGAGCGCGGCAGTTGGATCGAGCTCAACGTCACCAAGAAGGAGGCCCTGGTCGTGCGCATCGACCAGAGCGGCAAGTTCTCGGCCATGACGCTGCTGCGGGCCATGTCGCCCAAGTACAGCCTGGACGAGGATATTTTGCGGGCATTCTTCGAGACCAAGACCGAGAAGATCGTCGATGGCCGCAGCGTGGGCAAGGTCGAAGGCAAGATCGCCGTCACCGACGTCGTTTATCCGCCCTCCAGCGACCGCGCCGGCGAAGTGATCCTCGAGGCCGGCCATAAGATCACCAAGAACGCGGCCGAGACGATTTGCACGTGCGGCCTGACCGAGTGCGAGGTGATGGAGGACGTGCGCGACCCGCTGCTCTTCAACGCGCTGGCCGACGACCAGACCGCCAGCCACGAAGAGGCGCTGCTGAAGATTTATCAGCGGCTGCGGCCCGGCAACCCGCCGCAGTTGGAAAAGGCCCGGTCCCTGTTCCACGAGAAGTTTTACGACACGAATCGCTATCGGCTGGGGCGCGTGGGCCGCTTCCGCATCAACCGCAAGCTGAAACTGAACATTGACGAAGGGGAGATGACGCTGCGGCCCGAGGACATGATCGAGGCCATCAAGTACATCCTCCGCCTGCGCAACCCCTCCGACGAGTCGGCCTACGTGGACGACATCGACCACTTGGGCAACCGCCGTCTGCGGACCATTGACGAGTTGGCCGGCGACGAGCTGCGCAAGGGCTTCCTCAAGCTCCGCCGCACCGTGCAAGAGCGGATGAGCCTGAAGGACGTGCAGGACATGACGCCCCGCACGCTCATCAACCCCAAGAGCATCTCGGCGGCCATCGAGTATTTCTTCGGCCGCGGCGAGCTGTCGCAGGTGGTGGACCAGACCAACCCGCTGTCGATGCTCACGCACGAGCGGCGGCTGTCGGCCCTGGGCCCCGGCGGGCTCAACCGCAAGCGGGCCGGCTTCGAGGTCCGCGACGTGCACATTTCGCACTACGGCCGCATCTGCCCGATCGAGACCCCCGAAGGCACGAACATCGGCCTCATCTCCAGCCTGGCCATCTACGCGGGCGTGGACCAGTACGGCTTCCTGGTCACGCCGTATCGCAAAGTCAACAACGGCAAGCTGGCCGAAGAGAGCGTGTGGCTGCGGGCTGACCAGGAGGCCGAGGCCTATCTCGCGCCGGCCGACATCCCGCTGAAGAACAACAAGATCGAAGGGGAGACGGTCATCGCCCGCCACCGGGCCGACTTCGAAATGGTCCCCAGCGACAAGGTCAATTACCTGGACGTCGCCCCCTGCCAAATGGTGGGCGTGTCGGCCGGGCTGATTCCCTTCCTGGAGCACGACGACGCCAACCGCGCCCTGATGGGCAGCAACATGCAGCGCCAGGCGGTGCCGCTGTTGATCAGCGAGCCGCCGCTGGTGGCCACCGGCATGGAGCGCGACGTGGCCCGCAACTCCAGCATGCTGGTCCGGGCCAGGCGGGCCGGCACCGTCACACGAGTGGACGCGGACAACATCAAGATCGGCGACGACGAATACGTGATGCGCAAGTTCGTCGGCCTCAACGAGCGCACCTGCCAGAACCAGAAGCCGATCGTCAAGGTCGGCCAGAAGGTCAAGAAGGGGGACGTGATCGCCGACGGCGCCGCCACCTTCCAGGGCGAACTGGCCCTGGGCCGCAACGTGCTGGTCGGCTTCATGTCCTGGGAAGGGTTCAACTTCGAAGACGCGATCATCATCAGCGAAGACCTGGTCAAGGACGACGTGTTCACGTCGCTCCACATCGAGGACTTCGACGTGGAAATTCGCGAGACGAAGCTCGGCAAGGAGGAGTTCACCCGCGACATCCCCAACGTCAGCGAAAAGGCCCTGCGGAACCTCGACGAAACCGGCATCGTCCGCGTCGGCACGTTCGTGCATTCGGGCGACATCCTGGTCGGCAAGGTCTCGCCCAAGAGCAAGACCGAGCTCACGCCCGAGGAAAAGCTGCTGCACGCGATCTTCGGCCGCGCCGGCGAGGACGTGAAGAACGACTCGCTGGAAGTGCCTTCGGGCATCGAGGGGATCGTCATCGACACGCAGAAGTTCTCCCGCCGCATGAGCCTGTCGGAAGAGGACCGCAAGGCCTTCGACAAGGAGGTGAAGACGGCCGAAACCGAGGGCAACAAGCGAATCACGGAGGTCTTCGGCAACCTGGTGCGCGAGATCGAGAAGGTCCTGGGCAAGCAGCTCAAGGACGACGATGACAATCCCTTGGTGGGCGATCAAGATCCCAAGTTCGTGGCCGAGCAGGCCCAGCGGTTCCGCATCGAGACGGAGCTGGCCAAGCTGAAGAGCGAGCAACGGATCGCCGACGTCCGCAAGCTGCACAAGGAGCAGTGGTCGCTGGTCGAAACGGCCATCGACGACCGCGACCGCAAGCTCAACAGCATGAAGCGCGGCGACGAGCTGCGCAGCGGCGTGCTGCAGATGGTCAAGGTCTACATCGCCACCAAGCGCGTGGTCTCGGTCGGCGACAAGATGGCCGGCCGGCACGGCAACAAGGGCGTGGTCTCGAAAATCCTGCCCTGCGAGGACATGCCGTTCCTCAAGGACGGCACGCCGGTGCAAATCCTGCTGAACCCGCTGGGCGTGCCCAGCCGTATGAACGTGGGCCAGATTCTCGAGACCCACCTGGGCTGGGCCGGCGCGAAACTCGGTTTCCAGGCTATTACGCCGGTATTCGGCGGCACCTCGGAGGAGATCATCCATAAGGTGCTGGGCGAGGCCGGACTCTCGACCACCGGCAAGTCGCAGCTTTACGACGGCCGCACCGGCGAGCCGTTCGAGCAAGAAACCACGGTCGGCTTCATCTACATGATGAAGCTGCACCACTTGGTGGACGACAAGGTGCACGCCCGCAGCACGGGCCCCTACTCGCTCATCACCCAGCAGCCGCTGGGCGGCAAGGCCCGCTTCGGCGGCCAGCGCTTCGGGGAGATGGAAGTCTGGGCGTTGGAGGCCTACGGGGCGGCCTACATCCTCCAGGAACTGCTCACCGTGAAGAGCGACGACGTGGAAGGCCGCACGAAGATTTACGAGGCCATGGTCAAGGGCGAGAACACGCTCGAGGCCGGCACGCCCGCCAGCTTCGACGTGCTCACCAACGAAATCCGCGGGCTGTGCCTCAATATGCAATTAGAAAAGCGCCGCGTCGGCGTGTAGTGGCCGACTCGCTCCGCGAGTCGGTCGGATCGGGTGGCACGCTCAGAGCAGGGATGCGATGGGCGTGGAGACACCGCAACCACGCCCTAACCGTGAGAACATGGAATCACTGGCGGCCGGATTGAAAATCCGGCCTACAGCGCGACGAACGGACGAAGAGACCCTACGAAGCACGTACTCCCGACTGGAGCAAAGACACATGAGTAACCTCGTCGAAAGCTCTTACGATCGGATCAACGACTATACGGCCGTGAAGATCAGCTTGGCCCGGCCGCAGGACATCCGCAGTTGGTCGTTCGGCGAAGTCAAAAAGCCCGAAACCATCAACTACCGCACGTACCGCCCCGAGAAGGACGGCCTGTTCTGCGAGCGCATCTTCGGACCGGAGAAGGACTGGGAATGCGCCTGCGGCAAGTACCGGGGCATGAAGTACAAGGGCATGATCTGCGACCGCTGCGGCGTGAAGGTCACCCACAGCCGCGTCCGCCGCAAGCGGATGGGGCACATCGAGCTGGCCGCGCCGGTGGTCCACATCTGGTTCTTCAAGGCCATGCCCAGCCGGCTGGGCAACCTGCTCGACATGAAGACCACGAGCATGGAGAAGGTGATCTACTTCCAGGACTATGTGGTCACCGACCCCAAGGATACTCCGCTCAAGCCGCGGCAACTGCTCACCGAGGAGGAATACCGCAGCGCCCGCGAGACGTATGGCGACGGGGCCTTCACCGCCGACATGGGGGCCGAGGCGGTCCGCAACTTGCTCTTGCAACTTGACTTGGTCAGTTTGTCCAAGAAGCTCCGCGAGGACCTGGCCGAAACCGGCTCCAAGCAGAAGCAAAAGGACCTGATCAACCGGCTCAAGATCGTGGAGAGCATCCGCGACAGCGAAAACCGTCCGGAGTGGATGGTGCTCGACGTGGTGCCGGTGATTCCGCCCGACTTGCGGCCGCTCGTGCTGCTGGACAGCGGCAACTTCGCCACCAGCGACCTCAACGACCTCTATCGCCGCATCATCAACCGCAACAACCGGCTGAAGAAGCTCGTCGATCTCAATGCGCCGGAGGTCATCATCCGCAACGAGAAGCGGATGCTGCAGCAATCGGTCGATGCCCTGTTCGACAACAACCGCTGCAAGCGACCGGTGCTGGGCAGCAGCAACCGCCCGCTCAAGTCGCTCACCGACATGATCAAGGGCAAGCAGGGCCGCTTCCGCGAGAACCTGCTGGGCAAGCGCGTCGATTACTCGGCCCGCAGCGTGATCGTGGTCGGCCCGCAGCTCAAGCTGCACCAGTGCGGTTTGCCCAAGCGCATTGCCCTGGAGCTGTATCAGCCGTTCATCATCCGCCGGCTGAAGGAGCTAGGCCACGCCGACACCATCAAGAGCGCCAAGAAGATGCTGGAGCGCAAGGATGACGAGGTGTGGAACATCCTGGAAGAGGTCACCAAGAACCACCCCGTGCTCCTCAACCGGGCCCCCACGCTGCACCGCATGGGCATCCAGGCCTTCGAGCCGACGCTGATCGAAGGCAACGCCATCCAGCTTCACCCGCTGGTCTGCAAGGGCTTCAACGCCGACTTCGACGGCGACCAGATGGCCGTGCACCTGCCGCTCTCCATCGAGGCCCAGGTCGAGGCCCACACGCTGATGATGTCCACGCACAACATCTTCAGCCCGGCCAACGGTGCGCCGATCATCAGCCCCTCGCAGGACATCGTGATGGGCTGCTACTACATGACGATGGACGTGCCGGACCGCAAGAACGAGAACATGACCTTCGGCTCGATCGCCGAGGTGGAGATGGCCCACTCCCTGGGCGTGGTCGATACGCACTCGAAGGTCAAGCTGAAGCTGCCCCCCACGCGGCGGCTAAAAACCGAGGACGAGCGCGAGACGACGGCCGGCGCCATCATCACCACCACGGTCGGCCGCGTGCTGTTCAATCAGATCCTGGCGGACCGGATGTACTATTACAACTGGCCGATGAAGTCCAGCGAGCTGGCCCGCGTGATCTCCGATTGCTATCAGATCCTGGGCCGCCGGGCGACGATCGAGTTGCTGGACGCACTGAATCGCCTGGGTTTCCGCTGGGCCACGCGCAGCGGCCTGTCGTTCGCCACCGACGACCTGATCACCCCCCCCACGAAGCAGAAGATCATCAGCGAGACCGAAAAGAAGGTGCTGCGGTTCCAGAAGCTGTATCAACGCGGCGTCATCACCGGACCGGAGCGCTATCGCCAGGTGCTCGATGCCTGGACGCACGCCCGCGAGCAGATCACCAAGGAGATGATGGCGCAGCTCGAGAACGACCATCGCAAGTCGGGCTACGTGAACCCCATCTTCCTCATGGCCCACTCCGGCGCCCGCGGCGGCGTGGAGCAAATCCGCCAGCTCTCCGGCATGCGCGGCCTGATGGCCAAGCCCTCCGGCGAGATCATCGAGACGCCGATCAAGGCCAATTTCCGCGAAGGGCTGAAGGTGCTCGAGTACTTCAGCTCCACCCACGGCGCCCGCAAGGGCCTGGCCGACACGGCCCTCAAGACGGCCGACTCCGGCTATCTCACCCGCAAGCTGGCCGACGTGGCCCAGAACGTCGTGGTCACCCAGCAGGATTGCGGCACCACGCAGGGCATCACCAAGGGCGTGATCTACCGCGGCGAGAAGGTCGAGGTGAGCCTGGCCGACGCCATCTTTGGCCGCGTCAGCCGCACCAATATCGTCAACCCGATCACCGACGACGTCATTGTCCGCGAGAACGACCTCATCACCCGCGCCGTCGCCCGGCGGATCGAGGAGATGGGTCTGGAGAAGATCCAGGTCCGTAGCCCGATGACCTGCGAGGCCTCGCTGGGCGTGTGCCGCTGCTGCTACGGCATGGACCTGTCCACCGGCTCGATGGTCGAGGAAGGCATGGCCGTAGGCATCATCGGCGCGCAGAGCATCGGCGAGCCGGGCACGCAGCTCACCATGCGCACCTTCCACATTGGCGGCACGGCGATGGTCAGCCTGGAGGAGCACGAAATCCGCGCCAAGAAAGCCGGCCTGGCGAAGTTCGCCCGGCTCAAGGTCGTGCGGAACGACGCCGGCCTGAACGTGGTCCTTTCCCGCAACGGCGAAGTGGCCCTGGTGGACGAAAAGGGGCGCGAGCTGGAGAAGTTCGAAGTGCCCACCGGCGCCAACCTGATGGTCCAGGAGAACCAGCACGTCGAGGCCGGCGCCATCCTCTGCCAGTGGGACCCGCACAGCATCCCCATCTTGTCCGAGGTGGGCGGCAAGGTCCGCTACGAGGACATGGTCGAGGGTGAAACGGTCCGCATGGAGAAAGACTCCGGGGGCAACATGCGCTGCACGGTCATGGACCACAAGGGCGACGTGCATCCGCAGATCGTCATCGAAGACCCGATCGACGGCAAGATCCTCGAATTCACCTACCTGCCGGAAAAGGCCGTGGTCGAGGTCGCGGAGGGGCAGGTGATCGGCCCGGGCACGCTCCTGGCCAAGACGCCCCGCGAAGCCAGCGGCACGCAAGACATCACCGGCGGTCTGCCCCGCGTGACGGAGATCTTCGAAGCCCGCAAGCCCAAGGACCCCGCCACCATGGCCGAGATCGACGGCACGGTCGAGATGGGCGAAAAGCGACGCGGCAAACGCACGATCATCGTCAAGAGCGAAAGCGGCATCGAGCGCGAGCACCTGGTCTCGCACGGCAGCCGGCTCCGCGTGCACGCTAAAGACTACGTGCGGGCCGGCGAGGCGCTGGTGGACGGGCCGCTCGTGCCCCACGACATCCTCCGCATCTCCGGCGAAGAGGCCGTGCAGCACTACCTGGTCCGCGAAATCCAGAACGTCTACCGCAGCCAGCGCGTCGATATCAACGATAAGCACATCGAGATCATCGTCGCCCAGATGCTGCGGAAGGTGCGGATCGAAACGGTCGGCGATACCGGCCTCCTGCCAGGCAGCATGATGGACCGCTTCGACTTCCGTAAGCACAACCAGGAGCTGACCAAGTGCCTGAAGATCACCGAGAAGGGCGATAGCGAGTTCGCCGTCGGCGCCATCGTGCCCAAGGACACCCTCGAACAGGCCAACGCCCAGATCGTGGCCCTGGGCGGCACGCCGACCAAGGGCACCAAGCCCAAGCCGGCCACTGCCAGCACGCAGCTTCTGGGCATCACCAAGGCGGCGGTGCAAAGCTCCAGCTTCATCTCCGCGGCCAGCTTCCAGGAGACGACCAAGGTGCTCACCGAGGCGGCCCTCTCGGGCAAGATCGACAACCTGGTCGGCCTGAAGGAGAACGTCATCCTCGGCCACCTCATCCCGGCCGGCACCGGCTTCCAGTCGCACCAGGAAGCGGAGGTGCGCATTTATCCGCACGCCCTCGAAAGCCTGGCGGCGGCACACGCCGAATCGGCTCGCGCTGCCGAGGCGAGCGCCAAGGAGTAGGTCCCGCGCACGGACAGCT
>JBGQHD010000153.1:0-8601 GCA_041497795.1 Planctomycetia bacterium | reverse complement strand
GCGATTTGCCGCAAGTTGTTCTGGCAGAGCGATCGCCGAGCCGCCTCGCGGGCCGCATTAACAGCCGGCAACAGCAGCGACATCAGCATGCCGACAATGGCCAAGGACGTCACCAATTCGACCAGCGTAAACGCCGCCCGGCGACCTTCAAGCGCGCCCCGGGCGACGGACGCCGAGCTGGATCGGGTGATCGGACCGAGGACCTTCGCTTCACTCAGGGCGACAGAAGGCACTAGGGGGACGGAAGAACTCCCACCGCGGCCCGCTCTCAGAGAGAGAAGGGGAATCGACCACCGAGGCGAGAACGGAACCATTGACCGGCTCCAAGAGAGTTGCGAATCTTGCGGGGTGACTCGACTTTCGGCACTCCGCTGAAAACTTCTTCGCTGGAACCCCTCCCAGGAAACTTCTCCAAAGGAAATCCACCATTTCGCTCTCGAACGTCAACCTAGGCTATGGGTTCGCCGTGTCAATCAGAATTCCCAGTAACATTCCAGTAACCATCAGTGCTTGTTCATCTTTTTGCGGCGGCTGGCGACGCCTCGCAGGAGGGCGGTTTTCGAGCGTTTGAGAAGCGGGTCTTTCAGTGACAGCTTGCGGAAGCTGGGATCGATCACCAGTTCCGTGCCGGGAGCAAGCCGGTATTCATCCGAATTGACCCACAGGATCAGCCGCCACGGCTTTTTGCCTCCCAGCGCGCGGCGAAGCCGGCCCACCGCCATCCGCGGGAACCGCACGCAGGGGTCGCCCGCCGAAAGCGAGGCGCGCACGAACGCCAGCAGCATCTCGAACGAGGTCTCCGTGAGCCAGGCATCTTTGCCCAGTGCGACCGCGTGGTATTGACCATTGCGCCGCCGCCCGGTGAGGGTCAGCGTGGGTGGTCGTTGGTTACGTTTCACAGTCATGCGCCTAAATCGATGGCAGCAGATGAGCTACGTGAACGCCTGTCCGAGCTGCTACACCCGAATGCTGCAAAATGCGCTGGGGGCTGCGCGCACTCCTCCCTGCCTGAACTGTCGAGATTCAGCCGGACAACCGGACACGGCTTTTCGGAGAATCCGAAGACTGTCAACTTATTCGACTGCGGTCCCCGCACGTCCTTGGCAAGCTCAAGCCCTGCCGCCCGGCCGCACGCGCCAGTAAAGGTCCCCATGCTGGGCCGCCATGGCCGCCGCGTGGTAGCGGTCGTGGATGGCGGCCTGGCCGCGGCGACCAAGTTCCTCGGCCTGGTCGGGGTGCAGAATCAGCCGCTTGAGCGCGGCGGCGAGGGCCGAGGGGTTCTCCGGCTCGAATAAGAGGCCGCCGCCGGTGTCTGCGATCAGCTCGGGGAAGGCCCCGTGCGCCGGCAGCACCACCGGCACGGCGTTGGCCAGGGCCTCCAGGATGCTCAGGCCCTTGCTCTCGTGGTACACGGTCGGCACGCTCATTACGTCGAACGACTGGAGGATTTCGATCTTGCCGGCGCGGTCCGGCTCGCCGAGATACTCGTACTGATCGGCCAGTCCCCACTGCACGAGACGCTCCTCCTGCTCCTTGAGGAACGGCCGGTCGTCAGGGGCCAAATAGCCGGCGGCCCGCAGTCGCAGCGGCGGCAACTGCGGATCGTCGTCGAGAATCTTGAACGCCTCGACCAGCAAGTGAAAGCCCTTCTCGGGGCACACGCGGGCAAAGTAGCCGAGCGTGAAGGTCGTGTCCCCCGGCTCGCGGCGCCGGGTGCCGTGCCCGTCGAGGTTTAGCCCGTGGGGGATGACGTGCACGCGGCCCGGCTCCAGGCCCATGGAGCGGATCATGTAGTCGGCGTAATACCGGTTCAGGGCCACGTAGGCGTCCGCGTCGCTGGCGTAGCCCCGCATCAGCTCGTGGGCCTGCGAATAGAAGGGCTCGGCGAGCTGCTCCAGGAAGATGTCCTCGCCCGACAGGCTGCACACGACCGCGGAGCCGACGCGGCCGCGGATCTCGGGGGCCAGGGACATCAGCAGGGCGTTGGAGAGATGCACCACGTCGGGCCGCTCGTCCTTCAGCCAGCCGACGAGCTTTTCCAGCTCTTTGCGTTGCCGGCCGTCCTTGCCCTGCAGCATCGAGACGGTGATCTCGCCGAGCTGCTTGGGATCGACGCTCACTCTCCGGCGGGAGAGCCAGTGCATGATCGGCCGCGAGTCGAGCATCGAGTCGAGAAACCACGGCGTATGCCGAAACAGGGCCGATTTCTGCTGGAGGTAAACGTTGATGCCGCCGAAGAACACGCGGTCCTGGCTGACGTTCTCCTCGTCCGTGCGCAGCGGCGTGTACGTGGGCGCGAGGATCACGTCCTCGCCGGCGGCCAAGAGCGCGGTGGCCAGCGTATTGTCGTGCAGACAGGTGCCGCAGTACATATTCGCGGCGCCGGAAGCCAGGTAGACGATCTTCATCAGCGTCGGGGCGGCGATATAGCGGCTGGGAGACGTTCCGGGGGCGGGCGCTGATTCTCCGGCGACAGAGCAGCCCGCGGGGCGAGCCCGCCGCCGCCGAACGACGATTCAATGTAGCGTCGTGGTCACGGCGCCACTAGCGGAACGCGCGGGTTAGCGAGTGCAGGGAACGGCCCGCGTGGAGGTTCGCATCGCCGCGCTTCGGAAAAACCGCGGAGCACGGGCCCCAGGGAGACATCCACAGATTGCGCAGATTTCACCGATGAATTGAGCGAGTAGGCCAGCCTTCCCTCTGCACTACCAGCGTTCGGTTTCTTTGCGCGAGGCGAAGATTGGGTTTGTTGTCTGCGGGCTACAACTTTGATTTGGTTATGGCGCGGCCGCGGGGGGAAATCTGAGAAACCTGTGGATCGCTACCGATACGGCGTCCACACCGGCCTCTGGCGGCTGGGGACCTCGGTGCCGGGACGCGCGGTGGAGGCGCCGGGAGGAGGTGCGGGAGGGACTTGCTCCTCGCGCCATGGCAGCGCCGTGGGAGCCCGCGAAACGTCGGGGGGCGCGGCCTCCGGCGGCTTCTTCAGCGCTGAGAACTCGCCGGGCGTCGCGGCCGCCGCGCCGGATACGCCGGGGACGTCGCGGCCTCGCAGGGGCGTGGTGGACGGCGGAACAGCGGGAGCAAGCTTCGGCCGCTGGCCGGTGAGCTGCACGGCGATTTGAGTCTGCGCCTCGAGCAGGCGGCCGTCGGCGGTCTTGTATTGGACCACCACCTGCAGGTCCTTGCTCTTGGGGCCGCCGGCCGCGGGCCAGGGCAGCTCGAACCGCATTCGCGGCTGTTCCTCGTCGAACCACGTGGCCGCGTCGGCCGCCGTGAAGAGCCATGTTCCCACGTGCGCAAGCTGGCGCTTGTTCGGTTGCGATCCGTACTGCCGCAGCAGGTTGGCGTCGTAGGCCACGATCGACACTTCGCCAGGCACGCGCACGACGTCACCCGTCGCGATGCGGGGCTCGATCGCCACAATCAATCCTTCGTCACCGGGGCGAGCTTCGTCCGCGTCGAAACCCCGCGTAAGCTGCCGATCGAGCGTGATCGCCGCCACCATCTGATCGCCGCGGCGGGTCGCCACGTTGTGCATCGGGCCGAGGTTCGGGCCCACGGCGGCATCCGGGCCGGCGCCGCCCGCCCCGGACTTGCCTGGCTCGAATTTGGGCGCCGGTTCGAACTTGGGTGCGGGCGTCGGCTCCTTGCCCTTGCCCGGTGTGCCCAGATCGATCTTGGGAGGCCTGGGCGTATCCGACGGGCTGCTGTCGTCGCCCGTGCTGCCGCGGCGCGAACTTGGCTGCTGGTCTTTCGCCGCCAGCAAGTCTTGCGTCGCCCGCAGCTCGCGGCAGCATTGGTCCATCTGCACCTCCAGCGCGCTGACTTGCTCGCAGAGCTGGAAGTTCTCGCGCTTGAGGGCCTCGGTGTCGCCGCCGCTGCGGCAACCGACGAGCGCCGCAGCGCAGAGGATAGAACACTGAATCGCAGGCCGCCGGAACCTCATGTTCCTGCCTCGTGCTAGACGTACGGCCCCCCACGTTACTTCGCCTGTAGGTTCCGCCTGCCGGGCGGGACGGGCGTTACGATGGTGCTCGACGACATGAGTGTCGCGCAGTCGTCACCGCCGCCGGTCCGGCTCGGCACGCCGGACCTACTTAGCTCACCTTCTTGACTTCCATGCGTTCGATCACCTTATCGATCAGCCCGTATTCCATGGCCTCTTCGGGGGCCATGAACTTGTCGCGGTCGGTGTCTTTCTCGATTTGCTCCAGCGGCCGGCCGGTGTGCTTGAGCAGGATGCCGTTGAGGAGCTGCTTCATCTTTCGCAGCTCTTTGACGTGGATGTCGATCTCCTCGGCCGTGCCTTCCATGCCGGCCCAGGGCTGGTGGATCATGATCCGCGAGTGCGGCAGGGCGTTCCGCTTACCCGCCGCGCCGGCGGTGAGGAGCAAGGCCCCCATCGACGCGCACTGGCCGATGCAGTACGTGGCCACGTCGCAGGTGATGAACTGCATCGTGTCGTAGATGCCCAGCCCGGCCGTGACGCTGCCGCCGGGCGAGTTGATGTACAGGTGAATGTCACTCTTGGGGTCCTCCGACTGGAGGAAGAGCAACTGCGCGACGATGATGTTGGCCACGTCGTCGTTGATGGCCGTGCCCAGGAAGATGATGCGGTCGGACAAGAGCCGGCTGTAAATGTCCATCACCCGCTCTTCGCGGCCGCTCTTCTCGACAACGTAAGGCACTAGCGGCATGGCAATACTCCGAGGGCAAGTGATAATTCGGCGGTGATGTCGGTGGTTTGAATGACGAATGACGAATGACAGAAGAATGTCGCAGCACGAATCGCTCCTTCGTCATTCGTGCTTCGTCATTCACTCTAACTACGCTGCCTCATCGTCGGCCGGCTTCGGCTTGGACAGCACTTCGTCCACGACGCCGTATTCCTTGGCGGCCGCGGCATTCATGTAAAAGTCGCGATCGGTATCCTTCGCGATACGGTCCAGGTTTTGGCCCGTGTGCTGGGCCAAAATCTCGTTCAAGCGTTGCCGGTCCCGCAGGATTTCGTCGGCCTGGATTTCGATGTCCGACACCTGCCCGCCGACCCGGCCATACGGCTGGTGGATCATGATCTTGGCGTGCGGCAGGGCAAAGCGCTTACCCTTGGTGCCGCCGGCCAGCAGCACCGCGCCGCCGCTGGCGGCCATGCCCACGCAATACGTGGACACTGCGCAACTGAGGATCTGCATGGTGTCGTAGACGGCCAGCGTAGAGGTCACGCTGCCGCCGGGCGAGTTGATGTAGAAGTGGATGTCCTTGCGGCGGTTCTCGCTCTGCAGGAACAGCAGCTTCATCACGATGTCGTTGGCGTTGGCATCGAAGATCGGCCCCTGGAGAAAAAGGATCCGGTTCTCCAAGAGCAGATCGCCCAACGTCATCCACCGCTGGCGCTGATAGTCGCGGTAGTTGACTTCCGGATCGATCGGGAAGGGGAGGTGGTTGCCCATCGGTTGCATCTCTCCGGCGGCTAACGGTGGCTGTCTATTCCGTGAACAGGGACGGGAATCCAGGGGACTCGGCCCTGATGCTGTCATTATACGCATTGGATGCCAAGAGCCTACGTCAGAACGACGGAGGCTGGAAGTGACAAGGTGACAAGCTGAGCGGGTTGAGGGGGTGACAAGGTGACCGATTGAACATCGAGCATCCAACACTGAACATCGAACATCGAAGCGTTCGAGGTTCGGTGTTGGACGTTGGACGTTGGACGTTCGATGTTGGACTTGGTCACCCAGTCGCCTCCTCCTGGCCGCCCTCGGCCTCGGCCGTGCCTTCCTCATGGGCTTCGGGGATCTCCTTCTCCTTGTCGCCTCCGGCGGCCGAGCGGTCCAAGGCCTCGACTTGCGGCCGCGGCGGCGTGTAGGGAACATCCTTGAAGTTGGCGTGCTCGATGATCTTGTCGATCACCTTGCGCTCGATGATCTGGTTCCGCAGCACGTCCATCTGGCCGGCCTTCTCCAACCGAGCCCGCACCTTGCGGGCCGACTCGCCAAGCTGGAAGGCGATCAGCGAGATCTCGTGATCGTAATCGTCGGGCGCGTCCTCGATCTTCTCTTCCTCGGCGATGCGCTCCAGGATGAAGTGCTCCTTGAGGGCGCGGGCGGTTTCGGCGGCGCTGTTCTGCCGCAGCTCGTTTTCGCGGGCACGAATTTCGGCGTCGCTGAACCCGCCGCGGCGCAGCTCCAGGATCGCCCGCTGCAGCTCCCGCGTGGCCTGCCGCCGCAGCAGATCGGGCGGCAGTTCCCAATTCGCCGACTCCACAAGCGCGGCGGTGATTTGCTCGCGCAGGCGGCGATCGGCCTGGTATTGCAACTGCCGCTCGAGGCTCGTCTTGACGGCGCCCCGCAGCTCTTCTTCATTATCGACGTTGAACTCGCTCAGCAGCGAGTGGGTCAGCTCCGGCAGCTCGAGCCGCCGCACTTCGAGCACCTTGAACTCGGCCGTGACTTCCTGGCCGCGCAGCGCCTCGTTGGCCGCGTCGCGGGTCAGGCGGAACTTGGCCTCGCGCACGTCGCCGGGATTGACCCCCGCCATCAGCTTGTCGAAGCCCTTCACCCCGCCGTCGCGGAAGCTGAGCGCCGGCAGGATGCGGACGAACTCCTCCTCGATCGTGTTGACGATCTGATCACCTTGCTTGGCGTCGCCGTGCTTGGCGTCGCTGTGCTTAACCGTGATATCCACGCCCACATAGTCGCCGACCTCCGCCGCGCCGTCCTTCGGCACGCGCTGCCCGTACTCGGCGAGCAGGTCTTTGAGCCGCGTTTCGATCTCCGCTGGGGTGAACTCGTGCTTTTGACGCTCGATCTTGAGGCCCTTCCAGTTGGGCACGTCGAACTCGGGGCGGACCTCCAGGTCGAACTCGAAGGTCATCGGCCCTTCGTCGGGGATTTCGATGGCCAGCGGATCGAAGTCCGGCTCGCTGATGGCCGCCAGCTTGTTGTCTTCGGAGACCTGGCTGACGCTGTCCAACAGCAGCTCGCCGCGGACCTGCTGCGAGACGTCTTTCTTGAACCGCGCCTCGACCAGCTTGCGGGGAGCGCGGCCGACGCGGAAGCCGGGCACCTGGGCCTCGGGCACCAGCTTGCTGAACGCCTTCTCGAAGTAGCGGTCGATGTCCGCGCGGGCGATCGTCACCGTGACGTGGCGCTGGCAGGCGCTGACCGGCTTGATCTGCACGTTCAGATCCAAGCGTTTCGTTTCGTCCCCGCCTTCGGCGGCGTTATCGGTGAGGACGGCGGCATCCGAGGTGTCTGACGGCATCGCTGGTCCGTAATGCTGGGTGGTGAGTCACTCGCGGGGCACGTTTTCCAACGTGCCCGACTGTTCAACGTGCTTCCGGTGCTCCGTGCCGCTGGCGCGTTGGAAACGTGCCCCACGTTCGCTATGCGCGCGCCACAAAACGTGACCGGCCGGCCACAACCAAGTAGCCGGCCCGCGGTGAACCGGTAAATCTCAAAGGGAAGGTAAGAGCGGGTGATGGGAGTTGAACCCACGACAACCACGTTGGCAACGTGGTGCTCTGCCAACTGAGCTACACCCGCCTGCCGTGGCTCGGATCCGCAAGCCATCGCCGCCAGTAGCAATAGCTGTGGCAGCGCGTTCCGGGAGCCTGAGCCGGCGCAATTATAGGGGTCGCATGAGGAGTTGCAAGGGCAGGAAAACCCCCTCGCTGCGTCACACTAACCCGACGCGCAAGCGAGGGAGAAGCGCTATCCGCCATTGGCTCGCGCTTCCCCCTCGCTTGCGCGTCGGGTTAGTGTTCTTGGGGGTTCACTCCTTCACCTTCAGCGCCTCGAGCCAATCCATCTTGTGGATGCTGCGCTGAATGAAGGCGTGCGCCAACAGGCCGAAGACCACCGACGCGATCAGCGTTTTGACCACGATCCCCGCCGTGAACGCCACGGGAATGCGGAACATCTCGTTCTCGTACATGTTCACCATGGCCGTGGCCAGGCCGTAGCCCAACGGCAGCCCTGCCAGCGTGCCGACCAGGTTCACCAGCATGCTTTCGCGGAGGAACATGCCGCCGACTTCCCACGGGCCGTAGCCCAGCACGCGGAGCATGGCCACCTCTGGCAGGCGCTCGGCCAGGCTCACCAGCGAGGCGTTAAGCAGGCTGCCGAAGAAGATCATGCCGGCAAAGCCCACCAGGATGCCGATGATGACCTTCTGCGTCTTGATCACCACTTCCTCGAGCAGGTACCTCGTATCCTGCCGAGAGTAGACCGACTCGACGGCCGGAATATCTTTCAGCTCGCGATAGAAGTCGCGGCGGTGCCGCGGGTCGCCGTCGAGCTGCACCTGCACGGCGTTCACCACCGCCTCTTCGCCGACCAGGCGATCGAGGTAGGCGTTGTCGGCGTAGACGGTCATGCCGATGTAGCCATCGACGATGCTGGCCACGCGGGCAATGCGTTCCTGTCGCAGCCCCTTGTTGGGGCGGATGAAGATCGTGTCGCCGGCCGAGACGTGCAGCCGCTCGGCCAGCGCGCGGCTCATGGCCAGGCCGTCGGCCGGGATGGCGATGCGGCGGCCTTGGGCATCGCGCGGCATGGTCAACCAGGCCGTCGCGGTCAGTCCGTTGACGGCCCCGCG
>JBGQHD010000152.1:0-8606 GCA_041497795.1 Planctomycetia bacterium | reverse complement strand
CGACCTTCCAAACGAGCTTGCCGTCATCCGCCCGCACGCAGTGGAGCATGCCCTCGGCGCCGTAGATGTACACCCGGTCGTCGTCCACCACCGGGCCGCAGCGCGGACCCGTGTCGTAGCCGAAGTAATCGTCGTAAGCCGTCTCGTACTCGAACTTCCACAGCTCCTCGCCCGTCTCGCTGTTGAGACAAGTGAGCCGCGCGTTATCCAGATGGCGAGAGAACTCGTACAGCCGCCCGCGGCTAACCGCTACCGGCCCGAAGCCGATGCCCAGCGCCTTCTGCCAAACGATCTTCGGCCCCTCGGCCGGCCAGGGGGTGACGAGGCCTTTTTCGGACGATTTACTGTCGCCGGTCGGGCCAAGGAACTTTGGCCAGTCGGTGCCGGATTTGCGCGTGCCGAGATCGGGCTTAGGGGAGTCTTCGGCGCTGCTTGGCGAAGTAACCGCCAGGCACAGCACCATCGTGACGGTCCAGCGATGCATGATCAGCCCCTTTCCACTTCGACAGTTGCAAAAACTCACTTCAGGTCGCAACCTGCCAATCCTCGATGCGCAGCCCAGGGACCCGTGAGAACTCCCCCGTATCGTGCGTGACAAGTGTTAGATTGTTGGACAGCGCGATTGCCGCGATGAGCAAATCGTTTGGACCAATGACCACCCCCTTGGATTCAAGTTCTTTCCGCAGGCGTCCATAACGGTCGGCAGACGAATCGTCGAAGGACAGCGAGGCGAAAGCAGCGAAGAACGTATCGAGCTGGGAATGGCTCTTGGTCGGGTCTTGACTCCGTTCCGCGCCGTATCGCAACTCTGCTTTCACCACCGAACAAAGGAAGACCTCGTCAGGCGGGACCGTGGCCAGTCTCTGATCGATCGCATCAGCCCCCGACTTCCGGCGTAAGTGAGTCACGCACACGTTCGTATCGAGGAGATACGTCATGGAAACATCCCCTCCAGGTTTTCCAATTCTCCCTGGGGGTGTCTCACGAACGTGGGGTCCGTGATGGACCCGGCCGTGTCAGCGATGAACTTGCGCCACTCTTCTCTGTTTTTGGGTGGCATCCTGGCGGGCACCATTGTCGCCGGCCTAATCGTGACCATCACCGCCCGATTAGCCGCTTCCATCCCGAGTGGCACGTCCAAATGAAGCACGCCATTGGAGTCAACCTGCGTTGTCATTTCGACGGTCGTCATAAGATTTCCCCTCGCCTACCGAGCGCCCCCCTTATGTGACGGACGTCGAGGTCGATGGTTCGCCAAAGAATCTCCCCGATCTTCCTTGGCTTCGCGTACGCCCCTGACGGACCATTCGTTTACTGCCACATTGCGTTTAAGGCTATTAGAATATCGAGCTTCCGAACGTATATGCGACCCCGTGTGGCGACGGCATCTTCCAATGAGATATCTTCTACCGGCTTCCCGGTCGCGTACTCCATGGGCAAGAAAATGTAAAAGCAGACCGTGTTCGTCGTCTGATCCTCAGAAAACCAGCAAAAATTCGCACCTTTCCAGCCATCCAACCGGGACGGGGTGGGGAATTCAAGGACAGTGACGTGATTGTGCCGGCGCAGCTTGAAAAAGGCTGCAATATATAGGCAAGCGACAATCAAGATAATTACAGCGCACTTCGTAATTGTGTGGGATAGATAACGTCTCATCGCTCTACCGCCCCAGCGGCTACGTCTCGCCCGAGTATCTCCTCCACCGTCCGCGGCTTCGAGTACGCCCCGAAGTCGCTGAACCAGAACTTCTTCGCCAGCCGGTAGGCCAGGCTCTTCTCGGGAATTTCGTGGCCGGGATTGTATTGCGAGGGGCGGTTCTCCATTGCGGCAAGCTCTGCGAGTGCGGTGCCGCGGGCGGTGGAGTCGCGGGCACTGTGCTTTTCGACCAGGGCCTTCAGCAGGTCGGGCCGCTCCAGCACGATGCAGCCGCGGGTGCTGGCGGCGGCCAGGTCGCGGAAGTCGCGGAGGAATTCGCTTTGCACGAACACCTCGCGCAGCGGCCTCGCGTCGTGGATCGATTCCTTCGTGAACTGCACGATGGGGCAGGGCTCGATGTCGCCCCAGGGGCTGATATGGTGGCTGAACGCCGTGGCCGCCGGGCACAGGGCTTGCCCTTGGCCGTCGTAGTAGGCGTCGATGATGATGATCGGCTTTTTGGCCCGCATCTCGACCACGAACCGCCGGGCTTTGAGCTGCTGCTCCGGCGTCAGGGCAAGCTGCGGATTGGCCTCCGGCCCGACCGGGCGATAGACGTGGAACCAGGCGTACATCACCCGCATCTCGATCAGCCGGTCGAGCCAGCGCTCGGTCAAGAGGTCGTCGTAGTTCGTCTGGCACAGACTGGTGCAGACGCCGGTCAACAGCCGGTTGGCGAGGCAGTTTTGCAGCCCTTCCATCGTCTTACTGAGCACGCCGAGCCGGCCGCGGCGCTGGTCGCTGATGATCTCGGTCCCCTCGACGCTGACCAGCGGCGTCACGTTGCCTAGCCGGCGCAGCTCTTTGGCGACCTCGTCAGTGATGAAGTGGCCGTTGGTGAAGACCTGGAAGTAGCAATCGGGGTGCTGGCCGAGGATTTCCAGCAGCTCGGGGTGCATGAACGGCTCGCCGCCGAGGATGCCGAAGAAGGCGTTGCCCATCTCCTTGGCCTCGGAGATCAGCCGGTTCATGGCCGGCACGTCGATCTTCTGCTGCTTGGCGGCCACATCGACCCAACAGCCCTGGCAGCGGAGGTTGCAGCTATTGATGATCGAGACGTAGAGGAATGGCGGAAAATACTCGCCCCGGCGAATCCGCCGCTTGTGCTTCTGCACCGAGCGCACGCCGCGCCAGCCCATGTTCACCAGCAGCTTCCAGACGAGCCGCTTATCGGTCTCCAGCAGCAGACGTTTGGCGAGGCGCAGGTACATCGGGATCCAGGTAGCCGGTGTGATGCAGGTAGCCGGTGGAGCGGCAGGGTCAGACCTGCGATTATAGCCATGCGGCACGGGCGCCTGAAAGCGACGAACCACGGGGGGCCTCGCTGTTCGCGGTTGCGGCTGGCAGGCCGGGCTTCACGCCGGCGCACTGCCGGGCGCTGCGTCCGCCCGTTCCAGCTCCCGGATTTGCTCGGCCACCACGCGGCGGATTTCGGCCAGGCGGGCTTCGTCGGTGATTTTCTGGCCGGCCAGGTCGGTCACGTAGAACACGTCCACCACCTGGTCCAGATACGTGGCGATCTTGGCCAACGACACCGACAGGCCCAGATCGAACAGCGCGCAGGTGATGGTGTACAAGAGGCCGGTGCGGTCGGTGGCGAAGACGTCCAACACGGTGAACCGGTCCGACGTGTTGTTGTCGGCCACGACCCGCGTCGGGGGCGGGGCGATGTCCGCGGGCCGAGACCCCTGCCGCGTCCGCCACATGCGGCGGAAGGCCGGCGGCTTGTCGGCGCCGGCCAGCAGCGCGTTGCGCAGCGCGGCCCGCACGGCCTCGATCCGCTCCGCCGGCGGCCGGCCCTGGAAGTCGTTGTCGCGGACCACGAAGCGGTCCACGATCAGCCCACGGGCCAGCGTGTTGATCTCCGCTGCGAGAATCTCCAGCCCTTGGCTGGAGAGCGCCCCCGTCAGCTTGTGGAAGACGCCGGGCGTCACCGCCTCATGGGTGCTGATCGTGTATTCCAGCGTGTCGTTCTCGCCCACGTAGCGGGCCTGCACCACCACCTCGCCCGGCGGCAGCGCGTGCAGCCGCAGCAGCTCGCGGGCGACGTCCTGCGGCCCGTGCGCTTCGAGATAGGCCACCGGCAGGGCCTCGATCTGCTCGTCGAACCAGGCCCCATCGAGCCGGGCCACATCGGGCGTGGCTGCCAGCGCCGCGCCGACGGCCTCTCGCAATTGGCACAGGTGCTCCTGGGAGGTCATCGCCTTGGGGTCGGCGTCCAGGTGCCGCATCACCCGGTTGTACAGCGCGGTGAGCACGTCGCGCTTCCAGTCGTTGAAGACGTCCGGCCCGACGGCGGCCAGGTCGGCGCAGGTGAGCACGTACAGCAATTGCAGCACCTCGGGCGAGCCGACCTGGCCGACGAAGTCGAGGATCAGCCGCTCGTCGCTGGTATCGCGGCGAAACGCCAGGTGCGCCATCAGCAAGTGCTTGTGCACCAGGAACTTGAGCAGCTCCGCGTCGGACGGCGAAAGCCCCAACAATGCGGCGTTCTCCTCGGCCAGGCGGCGGCCGACCTCGCTGTGATCTTCCGGATAGCCCTTGCCCAGGTCGTGGATCAGCAGGGCCAGGTGCAGAATCGGCTTGTTGCGGATGCCGCGGTAGGCCTGCCCCAGCGGGCTGTCTTGCCCCTGCAGCTCGGCGGCCCGCTCCACCGCCTGCAGGGAATGCTCGTCCACGGTGTACTTATGGTACTCGTTGAATTGCAGCAGGCCGCGGGCGTGCTTGAAGCCCGGCACCAGCCGCTCAAGCACGCTCGTGTCGTGCAGCATCCGCAGCAGCTCGCCCAGCCGCGGCGGATACCACAACAGCGACATAAACCGCCGCGCCGCCTCCGGCGAAACCGTGGGGGGCAGGTTCCGCGCGGCCAGGCGAACCGCTTCGACCGTGGCCGGAGCGATCCGCTTGTCGTACTGGTTCGCCAGGTCGGCCAGGCGGAGGATCTCGGTGAGCTGGCCGAGCTTGGCTTGCCCTTGCTTGGTGACCGAAATGGTCGCCCCCACGCGGAAGTCCCCTTCCACCTGGTGGCTGAACACGTCCAGCATCGCCTGCATGCGGGCGGGCCGGCACTGGGCCACGAACCGCTCCACCACGTTGCTCACGGTGTTCGTGCGCTCGAAGTATTCCTGCATGAACTGCTCGACCGGCAGCAGGCCGTCGCGCCCCGCGTAGCGCCCCGCTTCGGCCAGGCGGACTTGCTCGCGGCGATCGAGCAGGTCGTGGGCCTTGCCGGCGTGGAAGTGCATCTCGTTGCGCAGCCGCAGCAAGAACTCGGCGGTGGCCTGCAGGGCGGCCAGGTCGTCATTCTCCAGCACGCCGCGGCGGTTCAGCTCCGCCGCCTCGGCCGTGCCGTGGGCCGCGAAGCCGAACCAGCGGAGCAACTGCAAGTCGCGCAGGCCGCCGCGCGACCGCTTGATGTTCGGCTCCAGCAGATAGACAGTCTCGCCGTATTGCGCCCGCTCCTGCTGCCGGGCCTGCTCCACCGCCGTCATGAACCGCCGGCGGCGCCAGCGGGCCATCTGCTGGAACTTCTGCCAGAACTCGTCGAACAGCGCGGCGTTGCCCTCCAGCAGCCGAGCCTCGGCCAGCGAGGTGAACGTGGCCGGATCGTCGCGGGCCAACTGGCAGGCGTCGCTCACCGTGCGGACCGAGTGCCCTAGCTGCAGCCGCACGTCGGACACGTCCTGGAGCAGGCGCGACATCAGCGGCTGCATCCGCCGTTCGGCGCCGGCCTGGCAGAGGATCATCAAGTCGATGTCCGAGTAGGGGGCCAGCTCGCGCCGGCCGAAGCCGCCGTGCACCACCACGGCCACCTCCTGCCTCAGGCCCGGGCCGCTGGCCTGCTCCAGGTCCGCCACCGCGGCACGGAACAAGCCCAGCACCACCTGGTCCATCAGGTCGGTCATGCCGCGGCACACTTCCACGCCAGGCGCGCCGGAGCGATGCCGTCCGCAAAGTTCCTCCCGGCCACGGGCAAGCTGCTCGCGAGCGGCGGCGACGGAGGGACGAAGACGCGACATCGGGGGAGAATGACGAAGGTCAGAATGACGAATGTCTAAGGAATGACGGAATGACGAAGCCACGAACGACGAATGAACGGACGGACGGTCCGCCATTCGTCATTTCTTGCCATTGTGTAAGCACCCCGGCTGCTTTGAGCAGCCGGGGTGCTCGCTTACGCCATTCGCTCAAGCGCCCTTCACCCGCTCTGGCTGACGGCTGGGGGCCGTCTGGAACCGTCCTTTTTTTTGCGACCTGCGGCTGCTCCACAGGAGCACGGGCGAGGCGATGTAGATCGTGCTGTAGGTGCCGGCGATGAGCCCGACGACCAGGCAGAACGCGAAGGCGTGGATGCTCTGTCCCCCGAAGAAGAATTGGGCCACCACCACGAGGAACGTCAAGCCGGAGGTGATGATCGTGCGGCTCAACGTTTCGTTGACGGCCCGATTGATCATCTCGGCCGTCAGGTCCGGGCTCTTGCCCTTGATCTCGCGAATGCGGTCGAAGATCACGATGGTGTCGTTGACCGAGTAGCCGATGAGCGTCAGGAACGCGGCCACCACGTCCAGATTGATCTTGAACGGGTCGATGAACGGAATGCCGGTCAGCCAGTAGCTGAAGGCCATGAACGCCAGGGCCACCAGCACGTCGTGGATCAGCGCCACGACCGCCGCCAGGCCGAACGACACCTTCTGGAAGCGGACCCACAGGTAGATCAGGATGCCGATCCAGCTCGCCACGATGGCCACAATGGCGTCCACCTGCATTTTCTTGGAGACCAGGGAGCCGAAGTTATTCGTGGCCGGAAACAGCGGCTCTTCCTGGAGCATGCTGTTGGCCACCACGAGGACTTGACGCGCCGTTGACTCCGGCGCATTGATGGACGCCGTCCAAGTGTCCAAGCTGTTGTTGACCTCTTCAACATAGTCCCGGCTGGTGACCTTGATGGATTCGATCACGGCTTGCACCCGTGGATCCTTGGCAACTTCCTCCGCGGTCTTGCCCGGAGCTAACACATTGCGGGCCGCTTTGCGGATGGCACTCTCCACCGTGACGTGACTGATCTTGTCGATGAACTTCAAGTTAAACTGCACCGCAGGAGCCGTGGCGACCGGGGCCAACTTGCCCGGTTCGGCTTCCACCGCCGGGGATTTGGCAGACGCATCCTTACCCGGCGCATCCGGAGGGGGCGTTGCGGCGTCCGTCGTCTTGCCGGGCGGCTCGGCCTGAGCCAAGAGCACGTCATCGTCCACCGCAGTGAAGGCCACCCAAGAAGGCTCTCGCGGCGAGAGAAGGCTGCTGGTCTTCTGGCCGGGTCCTGTCTTGCCGGCGCCTGTCTTGCCCCCTTCGGTCTTCCCAGTCTCCGTCTTGCCTTTCTCCGGCGTCTTGCTCGATTCCGCGGGTTTTTTCGTGGCCTCCGTCTTGGCTTCGGGCGTCTTCCCGGGGCCGGCCTTGTTGGCGCCCGTCTTGTCGACGTCGGCTGGCTTCTCCGTCGTCGAGCTGCCTGAAGACGTCGCGCTGGCCTGAACCAGCTCCATCTCGAAGCTCTTGCTGGCCAATTGACCTTCAAAGACCTTCTCGAGAATCCCCTCCACCGCCGGCTGCGAACTATTCGACGTGTTCACATACGGTCGCCGCTCGTCCTCGCCGATCCTGACAAGAGTCACCGTCAGGTCGTCCAAACGGGCCAGTTTCCGAAACTCCTTCATTTCGTCAGGGCCCAGCGAGTCATAGAACTCCTTGAGGAGCTTCTCGTCGGCGGGTGAAAGCTCGTCGCCAACCAATTGACGCTTGCGCCGGAGGGCATCCGCCTGGGCCTTTTTTTCGGCCCGAACCGTTGCGTCCTGCTCGCGGTCGGCTTGGCTGGCCAGCAACTCGATCTCGAGCGTGCGAGCGAGCTTCTGCTTTTCAGGACGACTGGACAGCTCGAGCGCCTTGGGCAAGTCGGCGTCGCTCGTGTCGTCAATCGTCTGATTCCATTGCTCGAGTCTGCGGCGAGTTTCCTCCAAAGTCAGCGATGCGCCACGGTCGTTGAGCACCACCTGCGCCGCCGTGCCGCCGGTAAACTCGATGTCGTACAGGCCCTTGCCGCGGGCATAGACTGCCACAAAGCCCAGCAGAATGATGACCAGCGACGCGGTGATGGCCGGCCACTTGACGGCCAGGAAGTCGAAGTTCGTCTTTTCGAAGAACTTCAGCATCCTCACCTCGGTCAGCCAGCGGCGGCGCTCGGCGATGTCGAAGATCAGCCGCGAGCAGAACACCGCGGTGAACATGCTGATCATGAGGCCCAGGATCAGCGTCACGGCGAACCCGCGCAACTGCTCCGTGCCAATGGCATAGAGGATGATCGCCGTGAGGATCGTGGTCAGGTTCCCGTCGATGATCGCGCTCAGCGCCTTGCCGAAGCCGTTGCGGATGGCCATCCGCAGGGCGGCCCCGCGGGCGATTTCCTCGCGGATGCGCTCGTAGATCAGCACGTTGGAGTCCACCGCCATGCCGACGGTGAGCACCATGCCGGCGAAGCCCGGCAGCGTCAGGGCCGCGCCGATGGCGATCATCGACCCCACCAGCAGCAAGAGATTGAGCAGCAGCGCGATGCAGGCCACGACGCCCGAGAAGCGGTAGTACACCAGCATGAACAGGAACACGAGGCCCAGCGCGACGCACATCGACCAGACGCTCTTCCAGATGGTGTCCATGCCCAGCGTGGAGTCCATGCGGAATTCGCGCAGCGGCGTTTCGTAAAGCTGGGCCGGCAATCGCCCCGCCTTGAGCACGGAGATCACACGGTCGCGCTCCTTGACGCCGGTTTCATTGTTGCGGTAGCCGGTGATTTGGCCGTTCCCGCTGATCACGCTGTTGAGCGACGGCGCGCTGGAGACCCGGCCGTTCAAGATCACCGCCAGGTG
>JBGQHD010000151.1:0-8627 GCA_041497795.1 Planctomycetia bacterium | reverse complement strand
TAGGCTTCCAGCCTGTTTAGTACGCGGGCCGGCGGGCGTCGGGGCGTCAGCACGACCTGCATGTAGGGCTGACGCCCCGCCGCGCGCCATCACAGCAAGCCCATGAAGAATAGCGGTCTCAAATACGGCCGGGGCTACGACGCGGCCACGAACGTCCCCGCCGAGTGGGAGCTGGCCGATGGGACGACGCTCGACGAGCTGTTGCGGGCGGTCAGCCAGCGGCTGCCGCCGGGGCGCGGGTTGCCGTCATCGTGTCTGGTGGCCGTGTCCGGCGCGCACCTGGGCAACGTCTCTCGCCATGCGCCCCACGAGCTTCACGAGGGGGACGAGGTCGTGCTCATCGCCCCAGTCGCCGGCGGCTGACGCGAGCGCCGTGCGCAACGTTCGCTTGTGCGTTTGCTTGTGCGGCACGACCTGAGGATTATCCTCTAGGTTACCGTGGGGTAGGCTTCCCGCCTGCCCGGCAGGCAAGATGCCTGCCCCAATGCCCTCGCCGGAGCCGCCGAATGGCCACCAGGTTTCTCGTCGCTCGATCCAAACTGCTCGTCGCAGCGCTCGCCGCAATCGCGGGCTGCCTGCTGGTGGCTCTGTCGATGTCTGGGCCGATCGCCGATGCCCAGACGCCGAGCAAGAAGAAGTTCCCCAAGCAGAAGTCGGCGCTCAAAGAGCCGGGCGTGCGCGAGCCGCTCGAGGCGCCCGGCCCGGTGCGATTCGACCCCCGCTGGCTCTCGGCCCTCAAGTGGCGGTGCATCGGTCCGGCCACGATGGGCGGGCGGATCGTCGATCTGGCGGTGGTCGAAAGCGACCCGGCCACCTATTACGTGGCCACGGCCTCCGGCGGCCTCTTCAAGACGACGAACGGCGGCACGACGTTCACGCCCGTGTTCGAGCGGCAAAGCGCGGTCTCGATCGGCGACGTGTGCGTGGCCCCGTCGGACCCCAACGTCGCCTGGGTCGGCACGGGCGAGCACAACGCCCGCAACTCCGTCTCGTGGGGCGACGGCGTCTACAAATCGGTCGATGGCGGCAAGACGTGGCAGAACATGGGCCTGGCGCGCTCGTTCCAGATCGGCCGCATCGCCATTCATCCGCTGAACCCCGACGTCGTGTACGTCGGCGCGCTGGGCCGGCTGTGGGGGCCTAATGAAGAGCGTGGCGTGTTCAAGACCGCCGACGGCGGCCGCACCTGGCAAAAGGTGCTTTACGTGGACGACAAGACCGGCTGCATCGACATCGCCCTGCAGCCGGGCCGGCCCGACACGCTCATCGCCGCCATGTACGAACGGCAGCGCGACGAGTTCGACAGCAACGATCCGGCGAAACGCTGGGGTCCCGGCAGCGGCCTGTATAAGACCAGCGACGGCGGCCAGCACTGGACAAAGCTCACCCAGGGACTGCCGACCGTGAAGATGGGCCGCATCGGCGTCGCCTACTATCGCAAGGAGCCCAACGTCGTCTGCTCGATCATCGAGACCGAGAAGATCGGCGCCGGCCCGGCGGTGGTCGCCTACCTGGGCATCACCGGCACGCCGCAGGGCTCCAACGCTCCGCCCGTGCTGCGGGGCGTGCTCGCCGACGGCCCTGCCGCGAAGGCCGGCCTGAAGGACGGCGACAAGGTCACGCGCATCGGCGAGAAGGAGATCAAGACCTTCGGCGAACTGCTGACAGAAATTCGCCGCCGTCAGCCGGGCGACAAGGCGAAGTTCACGGTCGATCGCGGTGGGGCCGCCGCGACCTTCGAGGTCACGTTCGACAAGCGTCCCAATCCCGAGGGCAAAAACCTGACGTACGCCGCCGCCCTGGGCGGGCAGCAAGCCGACTCGCAAGAGTTCCAGGGGGCTGACGGCTTTCAAACCGGCGGCATCTTTCGTTCCGACGACGGCGGCGAAACCTGGACGCGGATCAACAGCCTCAATCCTCGCCCCTTCTACTACAGCCAGATTCGGGTCGATCCCAACGACGACCGGCATCTCTTCGTGCTGGGGATTCAGCTCTTTCACTCCGCCGACGGCGGCAAGACGTTCCGCGGTGACGCCGGCAATGAAGTCCATCCGGACCACCACGCCCTGTGGATCGACCCGCGCGACGGCCGCCACATCCTGCTGGGCTGCGACGGCGGGCTCTACGCCTCGCGCGACCGGACGGCGACGTGGGATTTCGTGAACAGCCTGCCGATCGGCCAGTTCTACCACGTCGCCGTGGATACCCGGCCGCTGTACCGGGTGTACGGCGGCTTGCAGGACAACGGGTCGTGGAGCGGGCCGAGCCGCCGGCGCGGCCGCGATGGCCCGCTGAACCGCGACTGGACGAGGGTCGGCGGCGGCGACGGCTTTGTCTGTGCCGCCGATCGCGATGATCCCGATTGGGTGTATTACGAGGCGCAGTTCGGCGCCATGGCGCGCGTCAATCTGCGCACGGGCGAGCGCGACGGCATCGGGCCGGGCCGGCCGCCGCAGGGCACCGAGTATCGCTTCCATTGGAAGACGCCGTTCATCCTCTCGAGCCACAACCCGCGCATCTTCTACTGCGGCGGCAACTATGTCTTCCGTTCGCTCGACCGAGGCAAAGACCTGCGCCGCATTTCGCCGGAGATCAGCCGCACGAAGCGCGGCAGCGCCACCGCGCTGGCCGAATCGCCGCTCGATCCCGACGTGCTGTACGTCGGCAGCGACGACGGCGCGCTGTGGGTCACGCGCAACGGCGGGCACGACTGGGCGAACGTCACCACGAACGTCAGCCTGCCCGGCCCGCGGCACGTAGCCACGATCGAGGCCTCGCGGTTCGCCGCCGGCCGGGCCTACGTCGCCTTCGACGGCCATCGCAGCGACGACGACGCGCCGCACGTCTACGTGACCGAAGACTACGGCAAAACATGGAGATCGCTCCGCCACAACTTGCCCGAGGGACCGACGCGCTGCCTGCGGGAAGACGTGGTGAATCCCGATCTGCTGTATCTGGGCACGGAGTTCGGCGTCTGGGTCAGTCTCGATCGCGGCGAGGAATGGACCCAATTCAACAACAACCTGCCGACCGTGGCGATCCACGAGATCGCCGTACACCCCACGGCCGGCGAGATCGTGGCCGGCACCCACGGCCGCAGCATCTGGGTGCTGGACGTCACCGCCTTGCGGCAGTTGACCCTCGACACGCGCACCGAGGCCACGCACCTTTTCCAGCCCGGCGAGGCCGTCCATTGGGCCGGAGCGCCGGGCGACGGTTGGAACGGCCACCGGCGGTACGAGGGAGAGAACCCGCCGCTGGGCGCCCAGTTGTACTTCTACCTCAGCCAGCCGGCGCAAAACGTCAAGCTGACGATCCGCGACCGCAAGGGCACCGTCTTGCACGAGGCCGAGGGGCCCAAGACGCCGGGGCTGCACCTGTTGGTCTGGAACCTGCGGCGCAGCACGGAGCCTCCGGCCGCTCCGCCCGGCACGCAGCGCCCGCCCGGCGAGCTGCGGCGCGGCCAAGCGGCGCCGGCCGGGTTGTATCAGGCGACGCTGACCGTGGACGGCCGCGAGCTGTCGCGCGACCTGACCGTCGAAGCCGACCCGGAGTTTCCCCGCGCCCTCTTGACGGACGAGCTGGAAGAAGGCGAAGAAGAGGAGAAGCGGCAGGACGTTCACTAGCAAATCCGCGAGCATCGACGTGACAACCGGTCATCCACCACCCGGCGAGGCCCTGATCCAGGTCTTCGACTACCACAAGAACTACCGCGACGTCATGGCCGTCACTGGCCTGACCTTCGACGTCCGCGCCGGCAGCGTGCTGGGGATGGTCGGGCCCAACGGGGCCGGCAAGACCACCACGCTGCGGGCCTTGGCCGGCATCATTCCGCCCACGCGCGGGTCGCTGCGGATCGCCGGGCACGACGTCGTGGCCGAGCCGGTCGCCGCCAAGCAGCAACTCGCTTTCGTGCCCGACGATCCCAAGCTGTTCGACACGCTGACGGTGTGGGAGCACTTGGAGTTCGTCGCCTCGGCCTACCAGGTGGCCGACTTCGAGCCGCGCGCGCGGCTGCTGCTGGAGGATCTCGAGCTGACCGAGAAGCGCGACACGGTGGCCCAGGAGCTTTCTCGCGGCATGCGGCAGAAGGTGGCCATCGGCTGCGCGTACCTGCACGATCCGCGGGCGATCCTCTTCGACGAGCCGCTGACCGGCCTCGATCCGCGCGGCATCCGGCGGTTGAAGGATTCCATCGCCCGGCGGGCCAAGTCCGGCGCGGCGATCATCATCAGCTCGCACCTGCTGGCCCTGGTCGAGGACCTGTGCGACCATTTGCTGATCATGCAGCGCGGCAAGGCCCTCTTCTGCGGCAATGTGGCCGACGCCCGCGCGGCGTTCACCAGCGCCGGCGAGGGGACCTCGCTGGAGGAGATCTTCTTCCGCGCGACGGAGCAATGAACCAGCAGCCCTGAACCAGCAGCCCTGAACCAGCAGCCCTGAACCAGCAGCCCTGAACCAGCAGCCCGGCTGCTCCGCAGCAGCCGGGCTGCTTGCCGCGAGCGATGGAGAGAACGATGCACCCCGCCCTGTGGAAGCTCTTCCGTTTGCGGGTCCGCGCCCGCCTCCGCCGCTGGGCGCGCGGGCTGAAGACCGCCCGCGGCATCGTCCTGACCCTGGTCGGGCTGGTGTTCTTTGGGTTTTGGCTCGCGGGCGCCGTGGTGCAGGGGTTCTTGCAGGAGCGCGCCGACCCGGCCGTCGTGCGGACCAACTTTTCGCTCGGCCTCCTGGCGATGTGCGTGCTCAACCTGCTGTTCTCCGGCGAAGGCAAAGCGATCGTCTTCAACCCGGCGGAGCTGGACTTCTTGTTCCCCGGTCCGTTTCGTCGCCGCGATCTCTTGATCTACAAGCTGCTGGCCACGATCACCACGGCGGCGGTGATGGGCCTGATCTTCGCCACGGCGTTTCTGCGCTACGCCACGTGGTGGGTGGCCGCCTTCGTGGGCATCTTCGCGGCGTATCTGTTCACGCTGTTGTTCGACATGACGCTGGCCATGATGGTGCAGTGGATCGGCGCGCTGGCGTACAACCGCGCGCGGAGGATCATCGCCCTGGTGGCGGTGGCCCTCGTCGCCGTGGCCCTGGTGCCGGCCATGAGGCAGGCGCGAGCCGAGGGCCTGGGCGGTTTCGTCGCCGGATTGCGTTCCTCGCCGGCGGGCCAGGTCGTCCTCGCGCCCTTCGACGTCTTCAGCCGCGCCGTGACGGCCGACCGTCTCTGGCCTGACCTGCCGCTGTGGAGCGGACTGGCGCTGGGCATCGATCTGCTGCTCATCGCTCTGCTGCTGCGGCTGGACGCCAACTACGAGGAGGCGTCCTACGCCGCGAGCCAGAAACGCTACGAGAAGCTCCAGCGCGCCCGTCAAGGCGTCGGCTCGGTCAAAATGACCGCCCGCTGGCGACTGCCGAGGTTCCCGCGCTGGGCCGGCGCCGGTCCCGTGGCCCGGCGGCAGGCGCTGCACCTGCTGCGCAGCTCGCCACGACTGCTGTTGGTGCTGGCGCTGATGTCGATCGGCTTCTGGCCCATGCTCCTTTTCAATGAAGGGGAGCGGTCGATCGCGCCGCTGGCGGTGGGCGTGCTGGGCTGGGTCAATTTCATGCTGGTGATGGTGTTCCCCTTTGGTCTTCGCGGCGACCTGGATCACGTGGATTGGTTCAAGACCTTGCCGCTACGGCCGCTGGCCATCGTGGTGGGCGAGGTGCTGCCCGTCACGTTCTTCATCGCAGCCCTCAACGGCATCGCCCTGGCCGGACTATTCGCCGCGGATGACGCCCACCGTGGCCTGGTCGCGGCGGCAGCCGCCCTCGACTTGCCGATCGTGGCCGTGGCCGTGGCGACGGAGAGCCTGCTGTTCCTGGCCTTTCCCTTCCGGCAAACGCCCGGCGACCCGCAGTTGATGGCCCGCATGATGCTGCTGATGCTCTTCCGCATGCTCGTGCTGCTCGTGGTGGTCGGCACCGCCGCAGGCGTGGGCGGGGTGGCCTATCTCGTCGCCGGCTGGGGGGCCGCCGTGATCGCCGCGGCCTTGACGCTGCTGCCGCTCGCGGCGGTCTTGCTCTGGTTTGCGGCCGTGCTTTTCCAGCGGTTCGACGTGAGCGTCGATATGCCGGCTTGAGTATCCTTACGCATGAAGCTGAGCCGCCACACCGGGCAAAGGCCGTTCGGACTTTCTTCAACACAAGGGGGCCAGGGATGCGGAAGATTGGAGCGCTCGAACGATTTGCCCGCTGGGCCACGAAGTGGACCGGCAGCTCCTGGGCCTTCGCGCTGGCCGTGGCGATCATCGTCATTTGGCTCGTCACGGGGCCGATGTTCGAATTCTCCAACACGTGGCAGCTCGTCATCAACACGGGAACCACGATCGTCACGTTCCTGATGGTCTTTCTCATCCAGCGCGCGCAGAACAAGGAATCGCTGGCCATTCAGCTCAAGCTCAACGAGATCGTCGCTGCGCTGGAGGGGGCGAGCTGCCGGCTGATCAACGTGGAGGACCTCAGCGAAAAGGAGGTCGAAATCCTGCACAAGCACTATCACAAGCTCGCCGAGCTGGCCAAACACAGCGGGCATTTGATGGAATCTCATTCCATCGAGGAAGCCGAACGCCGGCACTTGGCGCGGCGGCGCGCGCGAAAACTTGGCGAAACGGAGCCGCCGTATCACGAACCGGAGCCACCAGACGAATAAGACCGGCGCTGTTGCGCTCTACTTCTGCCACGGCCACTTGCCGTGGTCGAAGAACGCGCGGGCTTCGGCCTTGCGCTGCTGCTCCAGCTCGCGGCGGCGGCGGCGCTCTTCTTCCGTGAAGTCGGTGCGGTGCAGCGAGCCGAGACGCGAGCTCATCTCTTGCTTGATGTAGTCCAGCGCCAGTTTGCCCGTGCGCGGCAGTGTGAGGCAGCCGAACGCGCTGGCCACGGCAAATTTGTCTTCCTTCGATAGCTTGTCGAGCGATTTGACGAAGGTCTCGATCTCCTCGAAGGTCAGCCCCTCGCGCACCGCTTCGTACAGCTCCTTGGCCTTCGCCGCGGCGGCCAGGGCGGTGGCGCTCGGTGGGTTGACCAGGTGAGTGGCCTCCCCCCCGAGCGACTCCCTGCGCTGGGCCGAGGGGATGACGTCTTTGCCCACGTAGGGCCGCAGCACCTTGGGCACCTCGACCGAGCCGTCTTCGAGCTGGTAGTTTTCGAGAATGGCGATCAAGGCCCGGCTGATGGCCACGGCGGTGCCGTTGAGCGTGTGGACGAAGTGCGTCCCTTTCTCGCCTTTGGTCTTGTAGCGGATGCCGAGCCGGCGGGCTTGGTAGTCGGTGCAGTTCGAGGTGCTGGTGATTTCGCCCCATTCGCCGGGATTGCCTTCACCCGTCACGCGGCCGGGCATCCAGGCTTCGAGGTCGAACTTGCGATACGCCGGACCGCCCAGGTCGCCGGTGGCCGTATCGATCACGCGATAGGGGATGCCCAGGCCGTCGAAGATCTCGCACTCCAGATTGCAGATCTCGTCGTGCAGGGCCTCGCTTTGCTCCGGCGTGGTGAAGGCGAACATCTCGACCTTGGTGAACTGGTGCACGCGGTAGATGCCGCGCGTGGCCCGGCCGTGGGCGCCCGCCTCGGTGCGGTAACAGTGGCTGATGCCGGCGAAGCGGAGCGGCAGTTGGTCCTCTTCCAGGACTTGCTTGGACAAAAGGCCGCCCAGCGTGATCTCGGCCGTGGCCACCAGGCTGAGGTCGCTGTTCTCGATACTATAGATCTGCGTCTCCGGCCCGCGCGGCAGAAAGCCGATGCCGCTGAGGATTTCGTTGCGGGCCAGATCGGGCGTGATCATCGGCGTGTAGCCGCGGCCGATGAGCATGCTGACCACATATTGTTGCAGCCCCAGTTCGAGCAGCACGGCCTCGTTCTTGAGGAAATAGAAGCCGTGCCCGGCGACGCGCGCCCCGCCGTCGAGGTCGATCAGGTCGAGCTTCTCGGCCAGCTCGACGTGGTCGCGCGGCTGGAAGTCGAACTGCCGGATGGGCGTGGTGCCGCGGCGCAGCTCGGCGCTGGCCGTCTCGCCGCCGACCGGGGCCAGCGGGTGCGTCATATTGGGGATGGCCGCGTGCAACTCGTCCAGCTCCGCAGCCATCGCGTCGAGCGCCTTTTGCGTGGCGTCTTTCTCCTCGCGGAGCCTCCGGCCTTCCTCTTTGCGCGCTTCGCGCTCGGCGGGGTCTTTCGCCTGGCCGATCGACTTGGAGACCTCGTTCGCGCGGCGGTTCAGGTCCTGCACCTGGGCATCCTTGGCGCGGCGCTCGGTCTCCAAGGCGACGAAGCGGTCGATATCCACCTGCGCGCCGCGGCGGGCGCAGTTCTCCTTGACCGTGGCGGGCTTATCCAGAATGAACTTGCGATCCAGCATATGCTCAAATCCTCTGGGCTGAGTGGCCGGCCCAACAGTATAATCGAGGGCTCAACTTTCCAATCCCTGAACCCGGAGAGTGTATGCCCAAAGAGAAAGACACCGTCGAAGTAGAGGGCGTGGTGACGCAGGCGCTGGCCAATACGCGGTTTCGCGTGACGATCGAGGGCGGCCATGAGGTGATCGCTCACGTGGCCGGCCGGATGCGGAAGAACTTTATCCGCATCGTCCCCGGCGACAAGGT
>JBGQHD010000150.1:0-8651 GCA_041497795.1 Planctomycetia bacterium | reverse complement strand
GTCGAAGCTGCCCAGCACGGTGTCGGGCGTGGCCAGGTCCATGGCCTTGTCGTGGTGCGAGCCTTCCCAGCGATGGTACTCGGCCTGGTGGCACTCGATGCACTTGCCGCGCGTGACGTAGGTCGCCTCCGCCCCTTCGGGAAACGCGACGAACCAATCCGCGAAGACCGTCAGGGCGGCTCCCAGCAAGAGGCCGGCGGCCGTCCAGCGGACCGAGCGGTGGCGAAAGATGCGGCGCACGATCCCGATCAGACCGCGAGTGGCGGGCGGCTGCGGATTGTCCAGAGCGGCATCAGGCATAGTCTTCGATATTACCGCCGGATGAAGGGCGAGAACAATCGTGACTCCCGCCTTTGCATCGCTTGTTTCTCGCCAGCCCCTACTCGGGTTTTGTGAGCTGAAAGCGACGCGCGCCACCATTTTCAAGGCCGTCGTACACGATGAGAAACTCGTAAGAGGAGTCGGTCTCGTTTAACAGCGTAATACCTTCCGCTTTCGCACCATAGTCGGGAATCTTACACAACAACCGGCATTTCCCCATGCTGCCCGCATCGCGCTCGCCCGGCAAACAATCGCGTCCGTCCCAGGAATAGATTTGCCATCGGGTGAGTAACTACATGGCCTCAACTTCCTTTTTTCGTGCGATGCAACAAAAAAAGGCAGGCCGGGAGTCCGGGCCTGCCACAAGAGGTCTTCTAACGTTGATCGATGCGCCTACACCTTCAGCAGTCGGCAAGCTTCTTCGTAGCCCGGCGCCCCTTGGCCGTACTCGCTGGCGGTGACGCGGGCCAGGGCCACGAGCTGCCGCCACTTGAAGGCGGGCCGCATGACGCCGAATTCCTCGCTCACGGTGCGGTAGTACTTCTCGGCGTGCAGGGCGCCGTCTTCGCTGGTGGCGTAGCGCAGCAGCAGGTCGAAGACCGGCCGTGGCGACGCTTTGAGCTGGCTGTAGCGTTGGACCGCCGCCGCGGCGCGGGCCTGGTCCTTGCCGGTGATGGCCGATTGGGCCTCTCGCAGCAGGGAGTCGGCATCCTTGACCTTGGCCAGGTCCACGTGCTGGGTCGTCACATACTCTTCCTTGAGCTGTTTGCCGGTCTGCCCGGCCGTGTGGAACGCGCCGACGATCAAGCTGGCCACGGCCGTGCGCTGGTCGCCCACGCGAGCGATGTTCCGCCAGGCGTTGGCCGAGTCCGAGGCGTGCACGCCCACCGAATCGCCGTGCACGCTGCCGCGCGGCTTCTCTTGCGTGGTGTAGTCCATGCGGCCCGGGTCGTGCAGCACGAGCGTGTTGGCCGCCAGCGAGATCGCCTCGCCGATCGCCTCGGCCGAAAAGCCTTCCGCTATGGCGGCGGCGGCGGCCTCGGCGGCCTGCTCGCGCGAGGCGGCGTAGATCGTGTGGGCCAGCTTCTCGATCCAGGCGTCGTCGGCCTGCCGTTTGCCCGCCGCCCGGCCGAGCAGCTTGTATTGATCGAGCAGCTTCGGCAGCACGTCGCGAATCGGCGAAGCCGCGTACTTGCGTTCCGTGCGTCGCTGCTCCACATCCAGGCAATAACGGAGCGACTGTCGCAGCAGGGTGTGAGCGTATTCCTGGCCGGTCACCGGCAAGATGGCCCAAGCCCGCCACGAGAGCACGACGCGGTGCACGTCCACTTCATCCTCGACGGCGAACTGCAGATGGTTGAACGCCTCACCCGGCTCGTCGGCCAGGCCGGCGAACATCGCCTCGGCTTCGTCCCACTTCATGCCGCGGACGGCGGCTTGCAGGTCTTTGCCCGTGGCTTGCCGGTTCTCGGTCGGCCGCACGGGGTGCAGCACCTCCTTCGCCTTGCCGCCGAAGGCCTGGATGCGGTTGGCGTTGCGGTACAGCACCTTGAGCACCGGCAGCGCCGCCCGCTCCTTGGGCAACTCCTGAGACATCTCGTAGGCCGGCACCAGGGCCATGAAGGTGTGGAAGCCGATGTAATCTTGCCCGCCAAACGTGCGGGCGTTGGCCAGGGCCCCCGCCGCGGTGAGCGTCTTCAGGTCGGTGCCGCCCCGCAGCTTGTCCACGAGGATCGGCAGCAGCTTCTGCGGCGGCGTGTCTTGCATCAAGGCGACGAGCGGCTCGAGCTTGCCGAAGCTCAATCGCTTGGTCTCTTCGTCGGCCAGGGCGGTGGAGAAGCCCAACTCGTGACCGATGGACGTGCCGACGCTGGCGACGAGCATGGCTCGGCCGACGTTGCCCAAAAACTCGCGACGGTTGGCGTGGAGATGACTGCTCATGGCGATGCTCCAGAAGGGGTGAGACGGAGCCGTAGGTTTGGCGGCATTGTCCCACACAGGGGGCGGCGGAAGCAAGCCTTTGTGGCTCTTGCGGGCCAGGTGGCAACCCCGCGGCCAAGACAGTAGCCTGACTCTCCGAGTCGGGCGCCCGACTCGGAGAGCTCGGAGAGTCAGGCTACGTCTCGCGGACCGAGACGGCTACACGGCTACTGCAATCGCCCCCGGCCCACCAGCGGCCAGATGGCCTCGAGCCGCCCGCGGCGGATGGCGTAGAACTCGTTGTGCAGCACGTTGGTCATGTCGGAGTAGCCGGGGATCAGCCACAGGCGGTCGCCGATCTTCAGCTTCTGCGCCGGCTCGTCGAGTTGCAGCTCGCCGTGCTCGGCCGAGAGGCGCATGACGCGGATGTCCTGCTCGTGATCGATCACCAGCGGCACGTGCAGGTCGGCGTGCACCGACTTGCGGCCGGCGTCGATGATCGCCCGGCCAGGCGTCGGCCGGCTCACGACGGTGCACAGCAGCTTCAGCGCGAAGTCGAAGGCCGTAACGCCGCACTTATGGCGGTAGAAGGCGTCCATGAAGATCAGCCCGCCGGCCTGCAGCTCCGTGACGCCGGGGCAGGCCACCGTGAACGCGCACGACCCGGTGCCGCCGGCCGAGACGATGGGGCACGGCAGGCCCGCGCGGAGAAAGTCGTCGCGGCAGGCGACCAGCACGGCCATCGCCTGGCGAATCGCCTGGGCCTTCTCGCCGGCGTCTTCGAGCGTCAAGAGGTGTCCCTCGTAGCCCATGATGCCGGCTAGCTCGATGCCGGGCGTGCTGGCGGCAAGCCGGCCGAGCCGCACGGCGGCGTCGCCGGGCGGGACGCCGGCCCGCTTGAGGCCGATATCGACTTCCACCAGCAGGCGCACGCGAACGCCGGCCGCGTGCATGGCCTGGCCGATGGCCTGCACTTGATCGGCGTGATCCACGGCGACCACCGGATCGGCCCGCCGGCACAATTCGGCCAGCCGCCGCAGCTTGAGCGGCCCGACGATCTGGTTGGCGATCAAGATGTCGCGGATGCCGCCGTCGGCCATGACTTCGGCCTCGCCGAGTTTGGCGCAAGTCACGCCTAGCGCCCCGGCCGCGATCAGCCGCCGGCCCAGCTCCGGCGTTTTCATGGCCTTGGTGTGAGGCCGCCAGCCGACGCGGTGCTCGCGGCACATCGCGGCCATGCGGGCGATGTTCCCCTCCATCACGTCCAGGTCGATACACAGGGCCGGCGTGTCGAGTTCATCCAGCGGACAGCCGATCGAGGGAGCGTTGAGCATGGGGGGATGGAAGGTGGGATGTTTGTCGTGGAACGGAATTCATTCCGTTCGAGGAGACGATCAGTGAAGCGGCGAACGGAATGAATTCCGTTCTACATCGAGCCTTCTACGCCGCGTCGCGGTACTCGCGTCGCTGGAACACCAGCCCGGCCAGCAGCAGCGTGCCGACGGCGATCGCGGCCAGCGTCAGTACCGCGGAGCCTTGGGTCACCGGCTCGTAGAAGCCGGACCAGGCCGAGGACGTTTTGCCGCTCGCCCGCTCGACGAACGACCAGCCGTAAAAGCGGATCGACGCATGGTTGATGATGCCCGGCATGTTGCTCACCAGCGGCTCGAAAAACAAGGCATAGATCAGGGCCACGATGGTCGAGTGCCGAAACGCCACGGCGAACAGGTGGAACACTCCCACGTAGGCCAGCGTCATGTAAAACACGGCCGGCAAGTAGCACTCCAGCGCGGCTTGGCCAAAGCCGCCGGACAAGCGGCAGAACACCCAGAAGCTGCCCACCGTCAGGCCCATCACCAGCGGCAGCGCGGCGCAGAGCTTGGCCAGCAGGATCAACCACCGCGGCACGGGCCGCGTGAGCAGAAACACCAGCGTGCGCTCTTCCCGGTCGCTCCCCAGGCTGCTGGTGGCGTAGGCCAGCGCGCAGATCGGCAGCAGGAACGTGAGGAACATGACCATCACAAAGCCGTCAGTGAAGTGCATCCAGGAGCCGGGCCGCCACCGCAGCACAAAGAGCGCCGTGCCCAGCAGGGGGAACGAGACCATGAGTGTGGTCGTGGACCACAGCATCCGCCGGAAAGAAAGCCAGAGAAGCGTGAGCCAGGCGTTGAGCATCTCGGCAACCGGCGGGCGTCGGCCTGGGCCGATGCGGCGTTTCCGGTTCGTCCCTTTCTTGTCTTTGCGTTTGGCCTCTACCCTAGCTAGTCAGGATGACTGCCGGGCAAGGTTTCGTCCAGGGGCGTGGGTCGCGGACGGTCAAGAACCCCGAGCGGCTGGCGGCCCTGAGAAACCTTGCCGAACAGGCGGTTCTTGCTGCCTCGCCACGGTGCCTGGAAAGACGGACCACCGCCGCTGCGCGCGTTGCTGGCGTCAAATTTTGGCATCCAATCGCGCTGGGGGTTTTGGTATCACTCGCCCCCCGTGGACTCGTCGATATCACCCGAAGCTGTCATTCCGAGCACGGGACGAAGAAGTTTTTGCAGCGGTGACTGTGAGGTGACGCTCCCGTGCCGAACATTGCCAGCCTCTGGCGGTGCGAGCGATAGGGCGCCGGATGCCCGCCCTTCGGGGCCGGCAACCGAGAGCCCAGAACTCGCCTTCGCCGCCGCCTTGCCCTTCGTCGGCTCGGCCGATCGTGCAGCCCTCGCATCCCACCTTATGAGGCCTCACCCCGGCTTTTACTGGCTTTGCGTCACGGCGGCGTGGGCGGTGCTTCTCGCGCCACCCGCGGCGGCTGACGATCGCGCGCCTGGGCCGACCGAGCTTGCCAGACCGTCGCTGCTGGAACCGCTGGCGCCGCAACCGGGCGACGAGTTCCTCTATGGACCCGGCGAAGCGGGGGCATCGATCGGGCCGCCGGCGGGAGACGACGTCGAGGACCCGCCTTGGACCGCGGCGCTCGACCGGCTGAACCTGCTGGAGATGGTCACCGGCGAGCCGGACGTTCCGGACTTCTACCACACCGGCTCCTGTCGCGAGCCGTGCTGTCCCGAATGCCAGGCCTGCTGCCAATGCAACGAACCCTGGGACTGGACGCTGATTCCCGAGGGCCTGATCTATCGCTCGTATCAGGCCGGTCCCAAGGAGCCCCGTTTCGGCAGCGTGTGGTTCCACGAGCGGAGCGAGGGCTGGCTGTGGGACATCGCTTTGGGAGGTCGCGTGGGCATACTGCGATTCGGCAACCGCAGCGCCGTCCATCCCGAGGGCCTGCAGTTGGACATTGAGGGCGGGGGGTTTCCGCGGCTCGACATCACCGATGGCCGCCGCGACCTGGTGTCGGCCGATTTTCGCTTCGGCATTCCGCTCACGTATGGCATCGGCCGGTATCAGATGAAGTTCGCCTATTACCACCTCAGCTCGCACTTGGGCGACGAGTTCATGCTGCGGACCGGCACCCAGCGCATCAACTACGTGCGCGACGCGCTCGTCTGGGGGCATTCGTATTTCCTCACCCCCGAGCTGCGGAGTTATGGTGAGGTCGCCTTTTCGTACCACTACGACGGCGGCGCGGAGCCGTGGGAGATTCAATTCGGCCTGGAGTACGCCCCGCCGTGTCCCACGGGTAGTTGGGGCGCGCCGTTCGTGGCCGCGAACGCCCTGCTGCAACAGGAGTACGATTTTGGCGGCCTGTTCACCCTGCAAGCGGGCTGGGCCTGGCGCAACGCGGTGGGACGTCTGTTCCGCGCGGGCGTCCATTACCACAACGGCAAGAGCACGCAATTCGAGTTCTTCGGCCGACCCGAGGAGCAGATCGGCCTGGGAATCTGGTACGATTACTGAGTTGGTGAGTGGTGAGTCGTGAGTGGTGAGTCGTGAATCGTAACCGCCACTTGTCATTCTGAGCGCAGCGAAGAATCTTGAACTGCCGCGGATCGAGATTCTTCGCTGCGCTCAGAATGACAGTTAGTCGCTTTGCCACTCACTACTCACCACTCACCAGTCCTCCGCCATGACCCTCGCCCAACGTTGCCAGCCGATCGAGTTGATTCTCTCCGACGTGGACGGAGTGCTCACCGACGGCTCGATCGTCTACGACAATCAAGGCATCGAAACCAAGCGGTTCTTCGTCCGCGACGGCCTGGGCATCCGGCTTTGGCAGCGGGCGGGGGGCAAGTTCGGGCTGGTGACGGCCCGCAGCTCGCACATCGTCAAGGTGCGGGCGGCCGAGCTGGGAATCGAGATCGTGCGGCAGGGGAGCGAGCAGAAGCGGACGATCACCGAGCAGATTGCCGCCGAATTGGGACTGACTCAGGAGAAGGTTTGCTACATCGGCGACGACCTGCCGGACCTGGCGGCGATGCAGCACGTCGGCCTGGCCGTGGCCGTCAGCGATGCTTGCACGGAAGTCCGCGAGGCGGCGCACTATGTGACCACGGCCAGCGGCGGCCGCGGCGCCGTCCGCGAGACGATCGAGCTGATCTTGAAAGTGCAGCGCCGCTGGGAGGACATCGTCCAGAAATATCAGCAGCCCAGCTCTGAGGGGGCGGTCAAGTGACAAGGTGCCAAGGTGACCCGGTGACAAGGTGAGGGGGTGAGGAGGTATCGACGGTTCTTACAACTGAACGTCCAACTTCGAACGCTTAACCAAGGCAGAGCGTTCGACGTTGAACGTTCGGCCTGAACGCTCCCACTGTCACTCCCCTTGCGTTGTCGCGGTCACCCTCTCACCCCCTCGCCTCCTCACCTCCACCTCCCCCGGCCATGCGTGCCATCGTCCGCGTTGGTCTCAGCTTCGTCATCGTGCTGACGGCGTACGGCGCTTACGCGCTGACGGCCGTGCCGCTGATCGAGCCGTCGTCGGACGCGCCGACCGCCGCGATGCCGCCGCTGCTGTCGTCGATTCCCGTGTCGGAGATCGACTCCAAGGACCGCCAAATGTATCAGTGGTTTGGCCCCGACCGCGGCGCCTGGGAGTTGCAGAAGCCCAAGATGCTGCGGAACGACCAGGGCATCTTGCTGTTCGATAAGTATGTGTCCGACCCGACGCTCGGGCCGAAGAAGGTCCGTCTGGAGCCGGTCAGCCTGGTGTTCCTCAGCGACGACAAGGGGATCGACCCGCAGACCCGCGACCGCCAGGCGATCATCATGCGAGCGCCGACGGGCGCCGTGCTGGAGTTCGATCGGCCGATCAACATCGTGCGCGGCGAAGTCGGCCGCCTGGTCGGCGGCATGCTCACGGGCGAAGTCGTCATCCGCAGCGAGGGCAAGTCCCCCGGACCGGAGGATGACCTCCGCATCGTGACTCACGACGTCAAGCTGACGACGGCCTCGATCACCACGAACGACCGTGTGAATTTCGAGTACGGCCCCAATCGCGGCACAGGCACCGAACTGGACATTCGCCTCCTGCCGGAGGAGGAGCGCCGCAACGCGCCCTGGGGCCGAGTTCAATCGTTGACGCTGAAGCGCGACGTCGTGCTGGACCTGGTCGTCGAACAGCGCTCGGCCGACCCGGCCAGCGGCCTGTCGCCGTTCGGGCGACAGGGTGGCGGGGCGGCCAGCGCCGCTCCACGGGAGTTTTCGCCCGAGCAGCCGATCGTCGTCCACGACGGCTCGCCGGTGAAAGTCCGTTGCCAGGGGCCCTTTGAGTTCCACGCGGCCGAAAACGTCGCGTCATTCGAACGCCGCGTCGTGGTGACGCGCGAGCAGCCCGGCGCCGCGGCGGGCGGTCCGCCCGACAAGCTGACCTGTCATCGCCTGGAGCTGCACCTGGCCAGCCCCAAGTCCGCGCCCCCCGAAGGCAAGCAGGCCGTCGCCAAGAGCAATCCCCAGCCCGAAGCGGCGCAGGGTTCCCGCCAGTCGGCCCCGAAGATTGAAGTCCGCCGCGTCGTGGCGATCGGTCAGCCGGCAGAGACCCAGGTCCGTCCGGCGGTCCCGGCCGTGCTCGAAGCGCCCGGCTCGCAGGCGTATGCCAGGGGGCAACGCCTCGAGTACGACCTGGAAACGCGGCAAGTCAGTCTGTTGGATGACAAGGAGGCCGTCTTCCAACAAGGCACGAACGAAATCCACGCCCGCGAGCTGCACTATCAGCCCGGCCTCGACGGCCGCCTGGGCCGATTCGAGGCCGAGGGCACCGGCTGGCTCAACTGGGAAGCGCGCGACGTGCGTGCGGCGCAGGGCGGCGGCATCACGGCCGCGCCAGCGGCCTCCCCCAGCACGGCGACGGGCGGCGAATCGCGCCGCTTTCTCGCGCGCTGGGGCCGCAAGCTGTTCTCGGTGCCCAGCGAGGGCCGCCAGGTGATCTCCATGCTGGGCGATGCCAAGGCGCAGGTCACCGGCATGGGACGGCTCGACGCGGAGGAAATCCACGCCTGGCTGATCGAGCAACCGCAGACTGTCGCGCCGGCCGC
>JBGQHD010000149.1:0-8659 GCA_041497795.1 Planctomycetia bacterium | reverse complement strand
AGTGGAGGCGGCGGGAATCGAACCCGCGTCCCGCGACGTTTCCGCGAAAGCTTCTACGTGCGTGTTCGGTTCTTTGAGGTTCGCCGGCGGGGTCCCCAACCGACAGGGTCTCCCGCGGGCTATTCGGCCACGGAGTTTAGCCGCCCGCGTAGCCAACTTGACGGGCGACGAGTCGGATTTGGCGACTGGCTTTTGGGGCTCTCCGACAAAGCCCCGCAGCCAGGACTGCCTTAGTTAGGCAGCCAAAGCAAAGGAATCTTCGGCAATTGAAGATTGTGGTCAGCTTTTTTACGTGGCCGACTGACCAACCACGGCACGCCACTTTCACTTCTCCCGTCCGGTCGAACCCAGTTCGCCCCCGGAACGTCCATCTAGTTCGCGCCTTCGTTCTGTTTTCGGCCGAATGAGGCGCGAGGCATTGGCCGAACCGCGAAACCGCGCGACCTCGAAGTCGCCCGACCTCGCTTGCTACCACGGAATTATAGGGCCAGCGATCCGCTGAGAACAGCGGCGAATTGCCGGCGTTCTCTGCGCAGCGGCGTCATCGCTGGCGTTGCCCGCTCGACTCGACGGCAGTGTCAGCAGGCGGCGAGCCGAGCGATCATCCGCGCGGACCCTTGCGGAACGCCGCGCGAATTGGGCAAAAAAAGTTTGCCCACGCGGGGGCGCCGTGTCCAGAATATCCCCCTGCGAAGCGCGGCATGCGATCAACGGATCGGCAGCAATGCGATCATTTGTTACTTGAAGGAGATACCATGACTGGGCGGAAACTGTGGGCGGCCGGCGGAATTGTGGTTTTGGGCACTCTGGTCTTGGGCCTCACGGGGGGGGCGATATTTGCGGCCGACAAGCCGGGGAGCGACACGTTTACCGATGCCGCGAAGGCCGGGCCGGACTTCGCGGTGCAAGGCGAGTACCAGGGCGAAATCAAGGAAGGCGAAGCGAAGAAGGTCGGCGCCCAGGTGATTGCCCTGGGGGACCACAAGTTTGAAATGGTGCTCTACCTGGGGGGACTGCCCGGCGACGGTTGGAAAGCCAGCGACAAGAAGACAAGGGTCTCGGGTGAGACGAAGGATGGCGAGACAGCGTTCACCAAGGACGGCAAGACCGCGAAACTCAAGGACGGCGCTCTCACGCTGTACGATTCCGGCGGGACGGCGGTCGGCACGCTCAAGAAAGTGGAGCGCAAAAGCTCCACGCTGGGCGCCAAGCCGCCTGAGGGAGCCACCGTGCTCTTCGACGGCAAGTCGGCCGACAAGTTCAAAGGCGGCAAGGTCGTGATGGAGAACCTGCTCGCCGTCGGCTGCGAGAGCGTGGAGAAGTTCGGCGATCACACGCTGCACCTCGAGTTCCGCGCGCCGTTCATGCCCAAGGCCCGCGACCAGGGGCGCGGCAATAGCGGCGTTTATCCGCAAGGCCGGTACGAAATCCAGGTGCTCGATTCGTTCGGCCTGGAGGGGGAGAACAACGAGTGCGGCGGCATCTATTCCATCGCCAAGCCGGCCGTCAACATGTGCTATCCGCCGCTCGCCTGGCAGACCTACGACATCGAGTTCACGGCCGCCAAGTACGACGACGCCGGAAAGAAGACCAAGAACGCCCGAGCCACCGTGAAGCACAACGGCGTCGTCATCCACGACGACCTGGAGCTGACCAAAGGCACGCCGGGCAAGGACGCGGAGGGCCCCGGGCCCGGTTCGCTCTATTTGCAGGACCACGGCAACCCGGTGCACTTCCGCAACATTTGGGTCGTGAAGAAATAACGGATGTAAAGCCGGCGATGGCATCGCCGGCGCACGCAGTTTGGCGTCGAATCGGCGGCGGGCGATGTCCCGGCGTCTCCCTCGAGGATTTCCCATGATTCGTCCCCTTCGCTTCACGCGAGCGCTGGCGTTTTGCGCGCTCGTCGCCCTTTCGGCCACCCGCGCCGATGAGTTCAAGCTCGAAGACGGCTTCACGCGGCTGGATAATGGCAAAGACCTCGAGGGCTGGACCGGCAAAACGGCCGGCTGGAGCGTCGAGGAGGGGGCCATCCACCTGAACTCGAAGCTGGCCCAAGGCCACCTCTACGCGAAGGCCACGCACAGCGGCAACTGCATCATTCGCCTGGAATTCCGCGCGGCCAAGCGGGCTGACTCGGGAGTGTACATCCACGGCAAGCAGTTGCAGGTCCGCGATTATCCCACGGCCGGGCCGAAAGAGTACGCCGCTCCCGCCAAGCCGGCCGGCGAGTGGAACGCCCTGGAGTTCGACATCACGGACGGCGTGGCGGTGGTCAAGCTCAATGGCCAGGTCATCGAGAAGGCCTGGAAGGTCGGCGCCAACGCCAAGCAAGGGATCGGCCTGCAAAAAGAGAGCGGCGACTTCGACTTCCGGTATATCCGGGTGAAGGAGAAGAAGTAGGTCGACCACAGTTCAAAGAGACGGCGTGCGAAGGTCTGGTCTCAAAGTAGCGCCGCGGAAGGGGGTCGGGAGCTCCCGACCCCCTTTCCACTCCAGCGAGAGCGATCCCATGCCCGCCAACTCGATGGAACTGATGATCTGCGCCGCGGCCCGGCTGCTGGAGGACGGGGCGATCGTGGCCGTCGGCACCGGCGCGCCGTGCGCCGCCGCCATGCTCGCCCAAAAGACGACGGCGCCGCGGCTGACGCCGGTGTTCGAAGCCGGCGGCGTCGGCCCCCTGCTGCCGCGGATGCCGATCAGCGTCGGCGACTCGCGCACCTTCTGCCAGGCCCTGATGGCCACCAGCATGGCCGACATCATGGAGACCTGCCAGCGCGGGCTGATCGAATATACCTTCCTCGGCGGGGCGCAGATCGACGCCTACGGCAACCTCAACTCCACCGTGATCGGCGACGACTACTTGCGGCCCAAGGTGCGGCTGCCCGGCAGCGGCGGGGCCAACGACCTGGGCTCGCTCTGCTGGCGAATCCTGGTCATCACGCAGCACGATCCGCGGCGGTTCGTGGAGAAGCTCGACTTCATCACTACGCCCGGCTACCTGACCGGCCCCGGCGCGCGCGAGGCCGCCGGTTTGCCGGCCGGCACCGGCCCGTACAAAGTGATCACCGACCTGGCCGTGCTGGGCTACGACGACGCGACGAAGCGGATGCAGGTGGAGTCGCTGCACCCCGGCGTGACGCTGGACGAAGTGCGCCGCCGCACGAGCTTCGAGCTGCTCGTCCGCGAGCCGCTGGGCACCACGCTGCCGCCGTCGGACGAGCAACTCCGCGTGCTGCGGGAGGAAGTGGACCCGCGGCGGTACATTATCGGGCGGTGAGGCGGCACTGTAGGACGGATTTCAATCCGTCCGTCCGCGGCCACTGATGCGGTTATCGGACGTCGGCTCAAGGATGAATTGAACGTCCAACGTCGAACGTCCAACGCCCAACATCGAACAGGGGTGCGTCCGCGTTCGATGTTGGACGTTCGATGTTCGTCTTACGTGACGGACGGATTGAAATCCGTCCTACTTGCGGGCCCAGTCCTGCCACTGCCGCTGCAGCTCGCCGACGCCGGCGATGCCGTATGACTTGCTCAGGGCCGCGTTCCAGCCGTCTTGCCCGGCTTGCTCGATGAAGCCGATCAGCTCGCGGCGGTCGCCTTTGGTCAGCAGGAACTCCGTGAGCGACACTGATGCGGCGTAGCCGGCCTGGTCCGAGGGTGGGAGGGTCCGCTGGTAGAGCACCTTTTCCAACGAGGGCCACTGGCCTGATCGCGCCCATTGTTGCTGCAGTTCGCGGCGGGCTTTGTGGCGTTCCTCGTCGTCGGCCAGGCTGGCGATGCCCTCGTTGACCCAGACGGGCATGCCCTTGGGGAAGCGGATAGCCAGAACTACGTGGGTGATCTCGTGCTCCAGCGTGCTGCCCACGGCCCGCTCGCGGCTGGTGGTGAGCCACATCCGATGGTCGCCGCGGACGGCGCGGCCCGGACCGCAGAGCCAGGTCAGCCCCTCGTCCTTGTCCTTGGCGAGCTCGACGGTGATGTGGGTCAGCCCCTGTCCCTCGGGCAGCTCCTTGCCGAGCCATTCCAGGGCAATGTCCCGCCGCAGCTCCTCGGCGCGGCTGAGGACTTTGTCAGCCAAGTGGTCGCCGCGCGGCGCGACGACCGTGAAGTTCTTGCCGCCAGCGATGCCGACGTCGAGGCGCTGGGTCAGGCGTTCTTGCCGCGCCGGTTCGGCGGCGACGGCCACCGACGACAGGCCGAGGACGAGAAAGATGGCGGCAGCAAACGAGAGGACAAGCCGTGCGACCATGATGGCCTCCTTGCCGTGGGTCGGGGACGGTCAGATTCTTGCGGCAGCGCCGCACCGCCCGCGTAGCTTGCGGCATCTCGCTCGGCCGGTCAACGTCACTGCGCGCCGGGCAGCTAGCAAGCCAGCACCATCAACGGCGAGCGGGGGGCGTAAGCCCCCTGATAACGCGGCGCTGTGACACACGGCGAGGAGACGCGATCGGGCGCTTGAGGAAGCACGATGGTTGCGGTCGCGCCGCGTTATCAGCCGGCTTACGCCGGCCGCTCGCCGGACCGGCTCTTCTCAGCAATCCACCCGATACCGCGTGATCTTTTCCGGATCGCCCGCCACGCCCAGTCCCGGCCGGCTAGGCACGGCGATGCGGCCGCGGCGGATCGCCAGCGGCTCGACGGTGATATCTTCCTTGATTCCGTAATACGTCGAGTCGTTGGCCAGCGTGTACGCGCCGCAGGCGGCGGCCACGTGGACCATGGCGGCCGTCTTGGGGCCCAGGTCGTGGCCGCAGTGCATGATGCAGGGCACGCCCGCCGCCTCGCACACGTGGCCGATCTTCACGCACGGCCACAGACCGCCGGCCGTGTAGGTGTCGGGCAAGATGAACTCGGCCGCCCCCTCGTGCAGAATCTGCCACACGCTGGCCGGGTCGGTGACGCTTTCGTTGAGCGCGATCGGCGTGCGAGTTTGCGCCCGCAGCCACACGGCATCGGCCAGCGGCTCGGCCGGGATCGGCTGCTCGAGGTATTCGAGCTGATACTCCTCCAGCCGCTGGGCCAGGTCAGCGGCTTGCTGCGGCGTGTACGAGCGGTTGGGGTCGATCCGCAGCTTCAGCCGCATGCCGACGGCGTCGCGGACGCCGCGGACCATGTCGAGGTCTTCCTGAATGTCGCTGCCGGCCTTGGTCTTGAGCGTGGAGAAGCCTTGCTCGACGTAGTAGCGGGCCAGCTCGCCGGCCCGCTCGTACGACTGAATGCCCATGCAGGCGGCCAGCTCCACCTCAGGACGGATAATGCCCCCCAGCAGCACGGCCACCGGCACGCCGGCGGCCTGGCCGCAGATATCCCACAGGGCCATCTCAATGCCGGAGCGCAGCCGCGGCTCGAACGGGCACGCGCGGTGGTACTCTTCGATCTGCCGCGGGTCGCGGCCGACGAGCCACCGCCGGGCTGTCTCGGTTTCGCCCCGGCCGCTGATGCCGGGGAGGAAGTTGACGTTGTGCTCGCCCCAGCCGACGAGCCCTTCATCGGTCGCCACGCGGACGATGCCGCTGGCCGTGCTGGAGCTGGTGCGAATCCACGACCGGTACGGGGCCACCGGCGGGATTTGCGGCACATCGACGATGGTGACGGTGACGTCGGTGATCTTCATGAGGAACCCCGACACCGGTGCGCGGGAACTGGCAAGACCGAAGGGCGAGGAGCCCTCAGGATTGCGGCCAGTCTATCGTGAATTCGAGTGAAGTGCGATTCTCAGCGCCAGGAGCGGCATCCGCCGTCGCGCTCAGGCGAGCGGGGGGCGTCAGCCCCCTGATTAGGTCGCGCTGGAGCGTGCGCCGAGTAATCAGGGGGCTGACGCCCCCCGCTCGCCAAGTGAAAGCCGAGTGAAGGCGTCGCTTGCCGGCATGCGAAGTGCTCTCGCACTCGTGGCGTGGCTGACTTGAGGGCCGGACGGGCCGGACTTCCCGTTTGACACCCCCCTCCCCGCGACTACAATAGTAATGGTTGCGGGCCACTGCGCCCGTTCCCACCCGGGCGAACCATCAACCCCCCCCCGCGAGGCCGGCCAACCGCCTCTCGCGGCAGCGAATGTTCGCCCGCAGCCCGCCTTTGCCGTCCTTCACTGTGAGACCGATCCATGCCTGCGCTGCTGGGAATGTTTGGCGTCGGCCCCCAGGAGTTGGTGGTCCTCGCGATCATCGTGCTCCTGTTGTTCGGCAATCGGTTGCCGAGCGTGATGCGTTCCCTGGGGCGTGGAGTGGTCGAATTCAAGAAGGGCGTCTCCGGCGAAGAGGACGAGAACGACGAGAAGGGTGACCACAACAAAGGTGACCAAAACAAGGGCGAGCACAAACCGTAAGCTCGCCCGCGGCTTGGCTGCTGTGAGCAGCCGGGCTGCCAAGAGTGTCGTCTCGCTTCGCACGCCGGCGGAAAACAGCAAGCCGTAGAGGGGGTCGCGTCCACGCGTTGGTTGGCTCCGCCCGCGCCCGCGGGCCGGTGCTTTCTGCGATTTTGAGAAAGGACCGTACCATGTTTGGTGTTGGCGTCCCGGAAATGATCATCCTGGGGATCATTGGCGTGCTCTTGTTCGGCAAGCGTCTGCCCGAGGTGGGCCGCTCGCTGGGCAAGGGGATCATGGAGTTCAAGAAGGGCGTGAGCGGCGTGCAGGACGATCTCGAGCGCGCGTCCAGCGGCCAGTCGTCGCGATCGTCGAGCTATTCCTCGTCCGAAGAGCGCGAGGAAGCCACCGCGCCGCGGTTCGAGCCGCCGCCCGAAGAACACCACGTTGCAGAGCAAGTGGCGGCAGGGCACGTCGCCCAACAGGCCTCGCCACCGGCCGCCGCGAAGTAGGTCCCGCCTGCCGGGCGGGACAATCCGCTCGGCGACCCACGGGAGGCCAGGTGCCGCTCGGCAAGCGGCACCTACTGCGACTTGCGCATAGGGCGCGTGCCGCTGCGCTCCAGGTATTCGCTCGAGTAGCCGGGCAGGTCGCGGGCGCCTCGCCCCTCGTTGACGCCGGAGGGACCGTCGCTCTTCATGCCGCGCGTGGAGAAGCTGCGCGACAGGCCGCGGAGTTGCTGCCGGGCCACATCGCCGTCCGGCCCGGCCTTGTCCCCCGCGCCACGCATGGCGCGGAGCTTGTTCACCATCTCAATGACCCGTGGCTCTTTGAACCGCTCTTCGTCCGGGTGGTCCTTGATGTAGTCGAGCACCAGGTCCGCCGCCTTCTTGGCCGCCTCCAGATCGGGGTCGGTCGGCTTCGTGTCTTCCATATGTCGCTTGCCGGCGCCGGGGCCGGTCTGCGGCGCGCCGCGGGCGCCGCTGGGATCGCGCTGGTCGCCGCCGGCTGAGCCGGAGTCGGTATCGGAACCGCCCCCCGGCGGCGTGTCGGGACGAGACTTGGCCTTGCCGGGATTGGTGTTACCCTCGGTCGTAGTCGAGCCGTTGCCCTTCTCGCTGCCGCTCGCGCCGGTCGGCGTGTTCGATTTTACTTTCTCTCCCCCCTCGGTGCTGGTCTCGCCGGTCCCGGCGCTCTTGCCGGCGCCCTCACCACCATTGGCTTCCTCGTGAGTGCCCGAGGCGCCGGTGCCTTTCGCCTTGCCGGGTTGACCGCCGCCGGGCGAGGTGCCACCGCTCTTGTCTCCGTCCTTGGTGCCGCTCTTGGCCTTGTTGTTCGATTCCTTGTCATCGGTCGAGGGGGCCGTCGCCTCCTTGCCGCTCTGCTTCTGGCCCGGACCCTGATCGGGCATTTCCTTGTTGTTGATCTTGGTCTTCGTGTCGCTCAGACCCTTGGGCGTGCCGTTGGGGTTGTCGGACTGATCCGCGGTATTACCCGTACCGCTCTTCTCCTGCGGGACGCTGGACGGCGACTGCTTCCCTCCTTTTTCCTTGGGCGTTTCGGACGATTTCTTCTCGCCGACTGAAGTATTGGGAGCGCTGCCGACATTACCCACGGCGTCGGGATTCGACTTGGGCGTCACGCCGGGCTGCTTCGAGGGATCGTCGGCGGCTTTGCCTTTCGCGCCCTCTTTCGCGCCGGTCTGCTTGGCGTCGCTGGGATTCGACGGCGGCGTCTTCACGCTGGCCGTGTCTTTGCCGCCGGTGCTCTCGCCACCCGGGGACTCCTCGCCCCCCGTCTGGTTACGACCCACGTTGTCGCTGGTCTTGCCCGCGGACGGCGTGCCTTGTTGACCGTCGGTCTTCGGGTCGGGGAGGGTCTCGCTGTCCGTACTGCCTCCGGTACCGCCCGGATTGCTCTTGTCGGCCGGGCTCTTTTTCTTGCCGGCACCGGGCTGCGACGACGGATCGTTGGGGTTCTTCTGGCCCTCCGGCGGAGGCTGACTCTGGCCGCCGCCCTTCTGCTTGCCGGCCGAACCGTCGGGCGGCTGTTTCTCCTTGGCTTGTTTCTCCTTTTCCACCTCGCGCCGGACTTGATCGACGAACTGGTTCAGGTCCTTGGGGCCGCCGTCGGATTTCTCCTTAGATTTGTCGCCGTCTTGCTTTTCACTGCCCTGCTTATCGTCGGACTTCTTCTTGTCCGTTCCGCCGGGCTGCTTCTCGTCCGATTTCTCACTTCCTTCTTTGCCTTTTTCCTTGCCTTGCTTGGCGTCGTCCTTCTTCTTCTCGGATTGCTTCTGATCGTTCCCGCCGGACGGCTGTTTGTCCTTGCCCTGCTCTTTGGACGAAGGGT